>SOKM01000278.1 GCA_004375785.1 Candidatus Cloacimonadota bacterium
AATCCTTCTTCATTCCTTATAATCCGCACAGTAGAAATCAGCCACACCCATTGCTCGGTATTGTAAATTCTCACATTTCCCCTCTTTCTGGGTGAGGCATTTCTTGCATTTAGGGTGTAGCCCATAGGAGCGCTTATTGCGCTCAAAGAGTGGTTCGCCATAGAAGTGTTTTGCTGGATTCATTTTGCCTCCAAGAGTTCTGGATTCTCATGAATATTGCCGATGATTTCAGATATTTGTGTTCTCACTTTCTCAAGCAAAAAGGAGCGACCACCACACATCATATAATAACATCCATCTTCAAAGAAGATTTCCCATCCTTGTTTCAATTCGTAAGACAAAATATCCCCCTCATAAATCCTCTTATGGTTCCTATCCTTGAGACCAGTATATTGCCTGAGGATAACATCTTTATCGGCAATCATGTCATCAAGACTTCCCGCATTGTGAATCTGTCTCCATTTATACATGTATTTTTCTCTTTTACTCCAGGCCCTAAATTTAATCTCTCTCATTTTTCCTCCTCCTTTGGCTTTATCACAGCCTTTTTATTCCAATCCTCAATCAGTCCCCTCTCCTTGAAGATATAATTGAGCTGTTGCCTCTCCTTCGTCAGCTCTTTCACTTCCCGGATGAGATATTCCTGACGCTTTCTGACATTATAGATGTCGATATTTTTCATATAGAGAAAAGTCGCGAGGACAGCACCGAGGATAAAGCAGGTAAATCCGCCGATGAATGCACCGACAAAGAATTGCCAAGTGTAGAGTCGTTTAATCATTCACTCCTCCTGGTAGACATAATAGTCGTTAATATTTACTCGGCGTTTTCTTTTCTCCCCTTGAGCGATGGTCTGCTACCTTTATTTCCTCGGCAACTAAAACAATGTTCACGGAAACTGTATCGTCACTCATTATTTGAATATAATCAGCCGTTCCTGTTGATGTTTTCGTTATCGTTACATTAAGTTTCATGTTTATCTCCTAAAGTAGACATAATTATCTTATGCGAGAGAGCTATATGCCCTTGCTAATACTCACCTTAAATTCTTTGCCAACTATAAGTTTTATTATCTCTCTTGCAAATTTCAATAGGCTTTCTTCTCCCGTATTGATTAGCGTTTCTTTCCCATCTCTATCGTGAAACCATACTTCATAATTGTTATCACTGACTGAACTTTTATGGTAAATTATAATTTTTCGACTACACCGATGAGTTTTCCAATCTTTACATAAACAATTTAATTTAATCACTTAATCCTCCTTTTTAATTATTAGTTCCTTGATTTAAACAACAAACATCACCAAAGGCCTTAATGCCCGTTTCGTAAATCTTTCCCGTAAATTCCCTGCTAAATATTTTGCCTTCCCTTATTTTAATAATCATTTGTTCAATATCTCCCTTTGGGTTTTTTGCAAATCCATAAAAACTAATTATTTCCATCTTAGTTGACACAATTATCTTATGTGACACTATAAAACTCCCTGTGCCAATCGTTTCTCACACATGGCACAATACTCTTGTTTTATGTCAATGCCGATATATCTTCGCTTCATCTCCTTGGCTACATAGAGAGCAGTCCCAGCTCCGGCAAATGGATCAAGGACTATGCCACCATCGAATCCAGGATGAGTTATTTTGAATTTATTTGAATTACATTGAGGGCAGGTTATTTTATCAAGAACCATTTCTGGCAATGAGGACATAGAATCTTTCCTCTGTGAATTTTGTGAGTTAATAATTCCAGATTCTCTATTCTGTTGTCGTTTTTTATCCCGTTTTTGTGATGAACATCCTCCCACCTCTCTAGGTATCTTTTCAGGTGTTTTTCCATTACAAGGCGATGCTCCATTACATATCCGTCTTTTGTTGCCCTCGGATGATTCGGTGTAAGGATATAAAGATATCCGCTTGCCATCTTCCGTCTCCCCCCTTTCCATTGAGGATGCTTTTCTCCCTTCAATTTCCAACTGTTGTGAATTCCGTCTATCACCTGCTTTCTCACTGAACACTTTCGACTGCATGTCTTTTGGTTTTTTCTGCCCTTGAATTCTTTCTTGCACACCGCACAAATCCCCTTGAATTTCCTCTGTCTTTCCCTGGCTTTTATCGGGTCTTTCCAATAATATTGTCGATTCTTTTCCCTTATATATTCTTTTCTTTTTTGTGGATTTTTGAATGGCATTTTTTACAGCCTCTTTGTCATCTATTATACACCCACATGCAATACAAGTCAATATATTGCAATTACAGGTAGTCCAGCCGATTGTTTTCCTTGTTTTACTTAAAGCATCTCTAAAAAAATCTGCCGGATGTCTGGAGTGAGCAATATAAGCTCCGCCAACTTCTCTTATTTTTGTTCCTTTACAATCTTGTCTATCTTTATATCTTTCACCTTGATAAGAACCATCTGTCTCAACTTCAACAATCCTCTCCCTTGCCTTCCCACATTTCTTACATATTTCTTCTGGACACCCTGCCTTAATCGGCTTCTCGCATAGCTTCTCAGGGAATACGGCAAAGTGAGCTTCGGGGAATGGCTGGGTGGCTATCTCAAATACGTCACCTGGGTTTTTGCCTGCGGGGTTAACGAGATATTCACCATCGGCCCCAAAATATCCAGAATGTCTTTTCCTGTGTATTCCATGAGGAGATTGGCCGGGAACTTTTAAGCCTTTTCTTTCGTCTTTTATTTCTATTACATCACCTGGATTCTTACCGATGGGGTTATAAGTTTCCTTGCCTTTATATTTAATTCTTTGTCCATATATCATATCTTCATCATGATTATGAAATGCCCCTTTTGTTCCTAGCGCCACATCCATAGCTTGATGTGGCTCCCTCACCGCATCTAAATCAAAGTAATATCGCTGGCTCTTGCTGAACATATATACAAATTCGTATGTATTGCTAAACCTATCAGTAACACTCGAGGGCATGGAGTTTCTTTTATGCCAAATATTTTTGTTTCTCAAAATCCAGCCATTCTGGATCAGCGACCAAGCGAGGCGTTCTGGGATCATGCAGAGGCATTTGGGTTGTATAAAATCATGTTTGCCATCTGCTGGCCTCGTTTCCATATAGCCAGGGACTTGATAGCCATGTTGTAAAGTTTTGCCTTGTCTATATCTCTCATCTTCCTCGTGTGGCAACGGATAGCCAGACTTCCCCTTGCCTCCCCAATAGGTATCCCCAATATTCAGCCATAGCGTTCCCTCTTTTTTAAGCACTCTCTTCGCCTCATTGAATATCTCGGTTAGATGCTCGATATACATTTCAGGAGTAGGCTCGAGTCCGAGCTGACCTTTCCAGGCTTGGCATTTGAGGCAAGATTGATAATAAATTTTTCTGTCTTTATAATCTGCAACCCTTTCGCCTTCGTTTGGAATTCCGCCCTTGGCTCCCCCTTGCCAACCACCAGAAGCATTTTGATTTTTCCAACTTTTATTTGCCCACTCATGATTACAATTTTTATCTTCTTCGAATATCTGTTCTATTCCATAGTCTCGGAGGCCCCAATATGGCGGCGAGCAAATTACCATATCAATAGATTCATCAGGCATTTCTTTCATTATTTCCAGACAATCCCCACAGATAATTTTATTAATGAAATCATCCGGCCAGTTCAATCGTAATACTCCTTAACAAAATATTTCCTGTCTTTCCAGATCCAAATTTCCTTGCGACATCCAGGAGGCATTTTCAATTTAGCAATCTTATCTCTAGTGGCCGTATCGCATCTGTTTGATTTAGATTGGATAAAGATAAGGTGAGAACCATCTTTAGCCAACCCACAAACATCAAAAAGTCCAAAAAGGTCAAGTGGATGCCATTTGGTTCTAATTACTCTCCATGTCAAATAACCTTTTGCTTCGAGCTCATCTGCACAAGCCTTCTCTTTTCGGGTTCCCTTGGCTACTGCGTTAATCATTT
>SOKM01000158.1 GCA_004375785.1 Candidatus Cloacimonadota bacterium
GGCTTATGGTAAGACTGGGACCTATTCCACATAATTCTGAAACAGGCAGTTTTGCAGCCAATATAGGAAAATCTTCCTCCATTATTCTTGCAAATCCATCCGGTTTATCCATATTGCTTGCCAGTTTAGCAAGAAGTTTGTTCGGTCCCATACCGACAGAGCAGGTTACCCCGAATTCCCTCTTTATATCCTTCTTTATTTTAGTAACTATGTTTTCCACTGAATCAAAGAGTCTCAAGGACCCGGTAACATTCAGGAATGCTTCATCAACACTGAACACCTCTACAAGTGGAGTATAAGTGAAGAATATGTCCATAACCTTTTTTGATACAGATTCATATTTAACAGGGTCAACAGGAATTAAAATTGCATAAGGACAAAGTTTTAATGCTTCCCTTAAAGGCATGCCAGATTTGACCCCGTATGGTCTTGCCTCGTAAGAGGAAGTTGAAACAACCCCCCTTAATCCAAGACCTGTTCCCACTATAACTGGTTTACCCTTTAATCTTGGGTCTGCCTGCTGCTCAACAGAAGCGAAGAATGCGTTCATATCAATGTGTAGAATAATCCTCTTCATTGCTCCTAATCCCCTGTATCTATGCCGAGCAGTTTCCATACCAAACTATCGGGATAAAAAACTATGTGGAATATATTAGCTCCGTCTGTAACTGAAAAGTGTCTAAGGAGTTCTTTCCCCTCTCTTTCTTCCCATCTTAGAAGCACTTTTTCAATTTTGTATGTGTGTTTCTTCCAGACAAGGTTAAGTGGTGTTACCTTTGTTCTTTTGAAAGCGACCTCACATTCTATTCTTTCATTTGTATCTTCAAACATTGTTTTGTTCCACACTCTTCTCTTTTACCAGTGCCAAATACCTTCTCTCCGTTTCTTTTCCCTTTGCACTATGCCCTCTGCTCTATGCTGTGTTCCTTTCAGCCACGAATTAACTTATATTCTTACTGTAAACCATAGAATTTGTCGTTCTGAGGGCTTTGAAAAAGCCCGAAGAATCTCGCTGTTACCGTTGCACAGCAACCATTACCGTGCTGAGTGAAATCGAAGCACCAATTTCCGTTCATCACAGATAAACTCATACCGTTCTGAGTGCAACGAAGAACTTCCACCGTCGCATCGTCTTTTCCTTACTTCTCTACTTTATGTACCGGGAAGGTTCTGAATGTTTCGGCAACACCTTCGAGTTCCATCAGGTAAAACCATTTTTTCTTTCCAGGTGCAAAAACGTGAATGTCTATAATGTAAAATCTTTGCTGGAGGGTGTCATTGAAAAAATATGTTCGAAAGGAACCACCCATTATTTTCTCATTATTCTCCCATATTCCTTCGAGTTTGTAACCTTCCCTTCCGAGAAATTCTACGCTTTTTCCATCAGTTTTCTTTTTCACTATGATATCATTGTCGAGATAGAACGCTCCGATACTATCCCTGAGCTTGCAGGCATCATTGAAAGATATGCTTTCGACCATTTTCTTCTTCCAGCCAATTGAGATTAATCTATAAGGAAATTTCCTTACAAATTTTGCGAATGTTTTTATAGAATCTTCACCCATCCAGTAAAAACCTATGGGGAGGTCTATAGAAAAATTGAATTCTTCCTTCAGTTTTTCCTCTTTTCCTTTCTCCCTGCCCGCTGAATAGATTAACCACTTTGTTCTTTCATAGGATGCCTTCTCAAAGTAGTTAAAAATAGTATTTCTGTTTTTTTTAATTATATCAACCAATTCTGGTTTACCCGGACTTGCAATAACGAGTAGATATTGACCAAATGCCCAGGGGTTGTTTTCATCAAAGATAAAAGCCTCTCTCCTTTGAACCATCTCTTTTGCATTGTCAGTAAGCAGTGTTGATATAAGGTTTGATGCTTCGGATAAACCTCCTAAATAACCTATGAGAATAAGATTTTTTCCGTAGATATAAGAAGAAAAGTTCTGGGGTAGTCCATGCATGAGTTCGTAGATTGTTTCCCTATTTGGCGTATATACGTCTCTTTCAAGGGCATCCTTTAGGACACCCTTTGTCTTAGACCAGTCATCCTCTTCTGCCAGGACAACAATAATATCCCTTTGACCTCCTGCTATAATTTGCTCTTTTTTACACCCGCTAACTATGAGAATAAAAATCGTAGACCACAAAGTGCACAGAGTTAACAGAGAGAAGACAGAGGATTCAATTTTATTATCTACAGGGATTTTAAGAGATTGAAGGAAAATTTTACTTTCTATATTTCTTTTCATTTCTTATATTCTCTTTCAATCACTGTTAATATTATTTTTTGTTTTTTTCTCTTTTGTCTCTGAGTCCTCTGTGGTTCGGAGATTTTTCTTGTCGACTATTGTTCTTACTTTTCCGTCTACAAATTCTATACTCAGTCTATCGTAAAGATTTATATCTTTTATACTTGATACAATTTTCATTTCTGGTATCCTTCTTGTAATTGAATATCCTCTCCCGAGGACTGCCGATGGATCCAATCCATTGAGTCTTTTGTAAAGACCATCTTGTATCTGCAATTTTATCGAGTAGAGATAAGAAACCTTCGATATTACTCTTCTTTCATATTCATCTACCATCTGTTTTCTCTCTCTTATCATATCAATTACCCTTGCTATTCCGTATCTTTTTGTCAGGCTTTTCAGTTTTTCACTCTTCTGTTCAAAGTTGCTGAAAAGTAATCTTTTCATAGTTTGAAGAAGATGATTTATTCCATCGAGGATTTCCTTTTTATCCCTGACTGCAAGTTCTGCTGCTGCCGAAGGTGTTGGTGCACGCAGGTCAGCCACAAAATCAGAAATGGTGAAATCTATCTCATGGCCGACAGCCGACACTACAGGGATTTCAGAAAGATATATTGCCCTTGCTACAATTTCCTCATTGAATGCCCAGAGGTCTTCTATTGAACCACCACCCCTTCCCACGATTAAAAGGTCAACATCTTTATATTCGTTGAATTCCTTCATTGCTTCTGCGAGCTCCTGGGCAGCACCTTCGCCCTGGACTCTGACAGGTTTTATAATAACTTCGATATAAGGCGCTCTTCTACTGAGAATATTAAGAATATCCTGAATTGCCGCACCACTGCTCGCTGTAATAACACCTATCTTTAAAGGAAAATCTGGTAGAGGTTTTTTATGCTCTTTATCAAAGAGTCCTTCTTCTTTTAGTTTTTTCTTGAGTTCTTCAAATCGGAGAGCAAGGTCGCCTATACCAACAGGTTTCATATCATAGACATATAATTGATAAACCCCCTGTTTCTCATACAGACCAATTCTTCCATAGGTGTTCAGTTCCATACCGTTTTCTGGCTTAAAAAGAATCTTTCTGTTTTCTTCTCTGAACATTACGCAGGAGAGTTGTGAAAATTCATCTTTCAATGAGAAATAGAAGTGACCTGAGGGATGGGCTTTAAAGTTTGAAATTTCTCCTCTCACCCATAAAAATCCGATTCCTTGTTCAATAATCTTTTTGATGAGCCTTGTAACTTCCCTAACTGTATATACTTTTTCTTCCATTGTCTATTGCGTTTATTTACCGCTGCGGAGCAGCCAATCACCGTTCACCGCAGATGAATCCACACCGTCCCGAAGGGACTAATACCGTTGCGTAGTAACCATCTTCAGCCGTTGCATTGCAACCATTCTACATCCTACATCGTACATCATACATCCCAAAATTTCACTTTTTACTTTTAACTTGTACTTTCGCTCTTCTCTCTTCGCTCTTCTCTGTTACTCTGGTACTCTGATGTTCTGATACTCTGATTTCTGCCTACTCCTAACTCTTCACTGTCTTTTCTCTCACTGCCTTGATAAGATTTGATAACAACATCATTGTGGTTACGGGACCAACACCGCCCGGAACAGGTGTTAAATATGCTACAGCTCCCGTCACAGCTTCAAAATCGACATCACCAACGAGTTTGTGTTTGCCTTCATTGTCCATTACAGAATTAATTCCTACATCAATCACAACCGCTCCCTTCTTTACCATATCGCACTTTATGAATCCTGGATTACCAATCGCTACTATAAGAACTTCTGCCATTTTTGTAAAGAATGGTAAATTTCTGGTTTTTGAATGACATACTGTAACTGTAGCGTTTCCGTTTTTTTCTTTTATTAAAAAAAGATTTGCAAGTGGTTTCCCAACAATATTGCTTCTTCCGACTATGACTATATGCTTTCCCTCAACATCAATATTTTCGCATTCAAGTATTTTGAGAACTCCAAGTGGAGTGGATGGAGCGAAAAGAAACTTACCCTTCATAACTCTGCCGAGATTAACAGGGTTCATGCAATCTATATCCTTTAATGGAGAAACGGAGAGTAGAAGTTTTTCTCTATTAAAACTGGATGGGATAGGTTCCTGAATGAGTATACCGTGTATATTTTTGTCTTCATTCAAATTTTTTATCTCATCGATTACATAAGCATCGTCGGCAGTCTCTTCGATTTTTCGGACATCAACTTCTATATTGAGCTTGGTAGATATTCTTTTTATGGATTTTGTGTAAGAAAGGCTTGCAGGGTCTTCACCAATGTGGAGCACGGCCATTCTTGGAATGATATTCTCTGCGATTAAATCTTTTGTTTCTTGTAAAAGGTCTTCTTTTATCTCATTTGCAATTGCTCTACCATCAATTATTCTTGTCTTCATCGGGAACCTTCCTCTCAATTCTTTCAATTTTTAATGTTTTACCGGTAACATCATCTATTTCCACAAATATACCGTTCATCCTTCTGTCCTTTTTTGCTGCATCGAACCTCTCTGGAGTCTGCTTAAGGAAGAAATTGATTGAGGAGTATTTCTTCACGCCAATGACAGAATCAAAAGACCCTGTCATTCCTATATCAGTGATATAACCTGTGCCTTTTGGAAAGATAGACTCATCGGCAGTTTGAACATGTGTATGCGTTCCGAATACCAGGGAGACCTTACCGTCTATGAACCAGGCAAACGCTTTCTTTTCAGCGGTTGTCTCGGCATGAAAATCAACAATAATAATTTTTGTTTCTTTTCGCATTTCATTAATAATTGTTTCCCCTACCCTGAATGGGCAGTCTATGTTTTTCATATATGTTCTTCCCTGAAGATTTATTACGCCAATTTTTCTTTCGTTATTCAATGAAAAAATCCTACTGCCTCTTCCCGGATTCATAGGCGGGTAATTTGCAGGTCTTAGTAGAAAATCGGTCTCAGGAAGAAAATCGATGATTTCCTTCCTATCCCACACATGATTACCGCTTGTTATACAGTCAATCCCGTAAGAACGGATCTTTCTTGCAATCTTTGGGGTAATACCAAAACCACCGGCTGCATTTTCACCGTTTGCAATAGTGAAATCAGCAGAAAGCTCCTCTTTGATTTGCGGTAAAATCATTGAGAGTAGACATCTGCCGGGTCTGCCAACAATATCACCGATTATAAGTATCCTCATTTTACAGTTATTCGTTATTAGTTTATTTTGCAAACTCTACCGATCTCGTTTCTCTTATAACTGTTACCTTTATCTGTCCCGGATATTTTAACTCGGATTCAATCTTTTTAGCGATATTTTCAGCAAGTTCCTTGCATCTATAATCATCAAGTCTTTCTGGTTCGACAACAATCCTGATTTCTCTCCCAGCCTGCATTGCGTAAGATTTAGAAACACCATCAAATGATAATGCAATTTCTTCAAGCCTCTCAAGTCTTTTAATGTATGCTTCAAGCGTTTCTCTTCTTGCGCCTGGTCTTGCTCCTGAGATTGTGTCTGCAGCCTGGATAAGAACAGCAAGTGGTGTTTCTACATCCATCTCTTCATGATGTGCCCCTATCGCATTTACAATGATATGTGATTCACCATATTTCTCAGCAAGTTCTGCTCCTATCTTTGCATGAGTACCTTCATAATGCTGGTCCATTGCTTTTCCAATATCATGAAGGAGACCAGCCCTTTTTGCATCTTCCGCATCGAGTCTAAGCTCACCAGCCATAAGTGCTGCAATTGTTGCTACCTCTTTTGAATGAAGAAGGACATTCTGTCCATAACTCGTTCGGAATTTTAATCGTCCAAGAAATCGTACAAGCTCAGGATGTATACCTGTGATTGTCATATCCATAACAGTTTCTTCACCTGTTGATTTTATATTCTCTTCTATCTCTTTCTGGGTTTTTTTAATTACCTCTTCTATTCGTGCTGGATGAATCCTGCCGTCTGCTACAAGTTTTTCAAGTGAGCGTTTTGCTATTTCTCTCCTTATCGGATCAAAACCTGAGAGTGTCACTGCACCTGGTGTATCATCCACAATTGCTTCCACTCCTGTCAGGTTTTCAAATGCCCGTATGTTCCTTCCTTCCCTACCAATAATCCTTCCTTTCATTTCATCGTTTGGAAGTGCGACAACTGAGACAGTTGATTCTGAGACATGCTCCATCGCAGATCTCTGGATAGCAAGTGTTATTATCTCTTTTGCCTTCTTGTCACCTTCTTCAGACGCTTTTTGCTTAATTTCCCTTATCATCATTGCTGCATCATATTTAGCCTGGTCCTTCAAGTTATCCATTAATTGTCTTTTCGCCTGTTCGCTCGTCATTCCCGCTATCCTTTCGAGTTTGATATTTTCGTCTCTTAAGAGATTTGTATATCGTGCATCCTTTAATTTTACTGATTTTTCCTTCTGGATGAGTCCTCGTTCTCTCTGGATAATATCTTTTTCCTTTCTCATCAGAAGATTATTTTTTCTCTCTATATTAATCTCTCTTTCATTGAGTCTCTTTTCAAGTTGACTCAGTTCCCGTCTTCTATTCTTTGTTTCCCACTCAAATTCCTGTTTTTTTTGTGCCCACTTCTTTTGCATCTCTTCCACTGCATTCTTTTTATGATTCTCAGCCTCTTGTTTTGATTCCTCTATTATTTTATCAGCTATGCTTTTGGCTTTTCTTATATTTGCTCTTCTCATCAGGTCTCTGACGAGGAAACCTATAAAGAACATTAATATTCCTACCGAAACTGAGATGATGATTTGTATATAAGTCATTTATCCTCCTATTGTCATAATAAAAAACCCTACCATTGTGCCGTGTGAGAAGTCCTCTCTGAACCTAAGAACTCAAGTGGGTGCCTCGCAACTCATACCTGGCTACCCCTTCAGAGAGGGGCTTGCACTCGAGAGAAGCTTCCGGTTCCCTGTACTTAGGTGTTGGCTCAAGATTAAACTACTCATCACGAACACGGTAGGGTAATCGTGTTCATAATTATTTTACTATAACAGATTTCGTAGGAAAAATCAACAAAAAATTAGTTATTTTCTTCCAGAACCTTTTCTATTCTTTTACAAGCCTGTTCTATTTTTTTCTCAAGACCAGCCATATCTTTTTTTCCGAGAAAGAGTTCCTGGGCAATATTTAGTGCTGCAAGAACTGCTATCTTGGTCTGTGATGCATATCCAACCCTTTTTGAAGTCTCCTCTATTTGATTATTAACATAGTTTGCTATGCGTAAAGCTGTATCTTCATCCATTTCTGTTTTTATCTTGTATTTTTCTCCAAGAATATTAAAAGTTATGATTTTTTCTTTTTTTTCCATTTTAACGAAATCTAAAAAGTAAAGATTTGAGCCAACATAAAAGAACCTACTCCTTTATGGCGCTCAATTTCTCTATTAGTTTTATAATTTTCTTTTCCATCTTTTTTTTGATGTCATCAAATGCTTTTTTCTCCTCCTTCAATTTTCTATTTTTTTCTACAAGTATCTCATTTTCTGCTCTCAATCTCACTAAGAGATCGAGACTTTTCTCTATTTCCTGTTCTAAAGTTTCCCAATCCGGACTGTGTTTTTCAAAGAGGTCCATTCTATTCTTCACCCCTTAATTTTATTCCTAAACCGTTATCTAACGATTGAAGTATCTCCTCAACGGTTGCATTGACTCTTGCATCGTTTAGTGTTTCATTATTAGAACGAAAGGTGAGTGAGTATGTAAAACTTCTTAATCCAGGGGAAAATTTCTTGTTATAATAAGTATCAAAGAGCTGGATCCCTTCTACCAATTTCTTACCGCTGTTTTTTATAATTTTTTCTATCTGATGGTGAGTTACATTTTCAGGAACAAGAAGGCATAGGTCCCTTAAAACTGCAGGAAACCTGGGAAAAGGTTTGAATTTGTAATCAAAAGAGATGCGGGTTAGTAGAGGAGCGAGTTCTATTTCAAAAAGAAAAACCTTTTCTAACAAATCAAATTTATCTCGTATCTCCTTACTTAGAGAGCCAATAAAACCTACTTTATCATTCTCTATATATATGTTGCTGCCTTCTATGAGAAAAGCGAAATCTCCTTCTTTCTTTTCAAACCTTACATCCTTTATCCTGCTCACATCAAATAATCCTTCAATATCACCTTTTAAATCATAATAATCGGCTCTTCTATTTTCGGCTCTCCAATCATGATTTTTTAGATGCCCCGATATTGCCCCTGAAATCCTTAAGGGTTCGTCTATTTTTCCTTGAGATGTATATACAAAAGTATTGCCGAGCTCAAAAATTCTTACATCCCTGATTCCAATACTAATGTTTTTCTTCATTGTTTTTAGGAGACCTATTATCAGGGTTGGACGCAAGTGAGTGAGGTTACTGGTTATAGGGTTCTGAATTACCGCTGGTTCTTTTCCAATCTTAAGAGTATTTATTTCGCCATTTGAAACAAAACTAATGTTTACTACTTCATCATATCCAAGTGATACAAAGTAGTTCTTTATTTTATTGATTTTGAGACTATTCTCGGGAATAGAACCAACTTTCTCAAATGTTATTTTATTACTGGAAGGGATGCTGTCAAAACCGACCATCCTTATCACCTCTTCCGCAATATCCTCTTTTATACCAATATCCCTTCTAAACGATGGTATCTCAACTTCGAGTGAAGTATTTCCTTTAACGTTGAGATCAAGTGCTGTCAGAGGTTCAATTATTTCTTTTCTGGAAAGATTAGAACCGAGGAAACCATTTAACCATTCTATTGAAAAAAAGACCTTTTTTTTCTCTTCTTCTTCTTTTTTATATATATCAGTTATTCCTCCTTTCATTTCACCACTGCAAAATTTTATAATTAATTCATTCGTTCTTAACAGTGCTGGAATTAAACTGTTTATATCTGCTTTTCTTTCAAACCTGTAAGAAGATTCCGTTG
The DNA here is from genome assembly GCA_004375785.1 of Candidatus Cloacimonadota bacterium. Classification (GTDB taxonomy): domain Bacteria; phylum Hydrothermota; class E44-bin80; order E44-bin80; family E44-bin80; genus E44-bin80. The sequence goes on from SOKM01000158.1 coordinate 9,177, forward strand.
AGATATTTAATCTTTTAGCTCCTTTTCTGATAAGAGTTGGGCTGAAGAATGCACTTTCAATGAAGATATTCCGTGTCTCGTTCTTAATCTCGCTCTTTTCACCGCCCATTATTCCTGCTAAAGCTATTGGTTTTTCACTATCTGCTATCACGAGAAAATCACTATCAAGTTTTCTGGTTTCTCCATCAAGCGTAACAATTGATTCACCCTCTTTTGCTCTTCTAACATTTATCTTGTTACCTTTTATACATTCAGAATCAAAAGCATGCAAAGGGTGGCCCATTTCAAGAAGTATATAATTTGTTACATCAACAACATTATTGAGGGAACGAATACCCATTATCTCAAGTCTTCGTTTTATCCAGTCAGGAGAGGAGCCCAATTCTATGTTTTCAATAGAACAACCTGTATACCTTGGACAGTCAGAAAAGTTCTCTATTTTGACTCTAATATTACTACCGGTAGTTCTTACCTCTTCTGTTATCCTGAAGGGATTTTTCTTGTTTTCCTTTCCTAACATTGCCTTTATTTCTCTTGCGATGCCGAACACAGAGAGGAGGTCGGGCCGGTTAGGGGTAATTTCAAGATCGAGAACATAATCTTCACCTATTTGCTCTACACCTTCGACAGAGACTCCTTGTTCAGTGAGCCTTCGTGCAAGTTCATCGATACTTATATCAATGTCTACAAATTCCTTGAGCCATTCGATACTTACTTTCATTGTTTTTCTTTGATTTAGAATTGTTTGGTGAACCGCAGGTCGTTTTCAAAAAATAACCTCATGTCATTGATACCATATTTTGGCATACAAACTCTCTCTATACCTAATCCAAAAGCAAAACCTGAGTATTTGTCGGGGTCGTACCCAACGCTTCTGTATACAGCTGGATGAACCATACCGCAGCCAAGTATTTCTATCCATCCTGTATGCTTGCAGGTCGAACATCCTTTTTCCTTGCAGAAAGGACAGGAGACAAGGACCTCTGCACTCGGTTCAGTGAATGGGAAAAAGTGGGGGACGAATTTCGTTCGCGTGGAAGAGCCGAATACTGCCTTTGCAAAAATGTCAAGCGTTCCTATAAGATCGCTTAAGGAAACATTCTCATCGACATATAAACCTTCAACCTGATGAAATACGGGTGAATGGGATGAGTCAAAATTATCCACCCTGTAACATCTTCCTGGTGAGATTATCCTGATAGGGGGTTTTATTTTTTCCATTACCCTTATCTGTACAGGCGATGTGTGTGTTCTCAATAGTAAGTTGTTTTCAAGGTAGAATGTGTCCTGTATGTCTCTTGACGGATGGTTTTTAGGAAAATTGAGTGCTTCAAAATTGTAAAAGTCGGTTTCAACATCTGGTCCTAATTCTACTGTAAATCCCATCCTTAAGAAAACCTCAACAATTTCATCCATTGTTGTAGTTAAGGGATGTAAATGCCCCAGCCATCTTCTATCACCGGGCATTGTCCAATCAAAGAATTGCTCTTCTTCTTTTACCGTTTTTGTAATTTCTTGACCGCGTTTTGCTATTTCTTCCTCAATAGTCAATTTGAGGATATTCAATTCCTTCCCATAGAGGGGTTTTTCTTCATCTTTTAGGTGTTTGATATTCTTAAGCTTCTGTGTGATAATTCCCTTTCGTCCAAGATATTTTATTCTAATATTCTCTATCTCTTTTTTTGAGGTTGAAAGGTTTAACTCCCGTGAAATTTCGTTCTTAATATCTTCAATCTCTTTTTTTAGATTCATTTTTATTAGTTGTATTTTTGACAAGAAGGGAAAAAGCATTAGCATCAAAAACAGCAATTTCTGCGAGGACCTTACGATTAAGAAGAATTCCCGCCTTCTTTAAGTTATTAATAAACTTACTGTAACTAATTCCATTACTGTGACAGGCTGCTCCTATCCTCAGTATCCAGAGCCTTCTAAACGACCTTTTTCTTACCTTCCTATCCCTTGTTGCATAACCGAGTGCTTTTATAGATGCAACCTTTGCTACCTTGAAGAGGTTTTTCCTCCTGCCCCAGAAACCTTTTGCTTGTTTTAACCATTTTTTATGTTTCTTTTTTCTTACTGTCCTTGAATGAACTCTTGGCATCTTTTCTCCTTTACAAGATTATGGTAAGAGTCTCCTTACCTTTTTTTTATCTTTTGAACTTACGAGCGTTGATTTAGCAAGGTTTCTCTTCCGCTTTCTTTTCTTCTTTGTAAGTAAGTGGCTTTTACTTGCCTTATGTCTTTTATACTCTCCTTTTCCTGTCTTCTTAAATCTTTTCCGCGCGGCTTTCTTTGTTTTTATTTTCGGCACCCCCGCCTCCTCTCTGATTAATAGTATTTTTTGGTGTAAGTATGAGGGATATAATCTTTCCCGTACGCACAGGTTTCTTTTCGCACTCCGATACGTCCCGCAGTTCTTTGGCCATCTGATTCAAGAGTTCAAAACCTTTATTCGCATAGATTATTTCCCTACCTCTGAATTTGACAGTTAACTTGACCTTTTTTTTATCCATTAGAAATTCTCTTGCATGCTTTATTTTTACATTGTAATCGTGTTCTTCTATCTCTGGTCTAAATTTCAATTCCTTTACCTGTATGATTCTCTGTTTTTTCTTAGCAGTCCTCTTTTGTTTATGTTCCATATAAAGATATTTGCCATAGTCTAAAATCTTACAGACAGGTGGAATATGTTCTTTGTTTACTGCCACAAGATCTAATCCCTGTTGCTTTGCTAACTTGATGGCTTCGTCTCTTGGCATAATCCCCAGGTTTTTTTTATTATTATCAATTACTAATACATTATTTGCCTTTATTCTGTAGTTCATAGGGGGTTTTCTTTCTCTCTTACGTTTGATGTCCAACACCTCCTTTTTGATTAAGTTTTCTTTTTACACTTTTCATTGAGTTCTTCAATAAGATCCACAATGGAGAAAGAACCGCGATTTTTTCTGTGTCTTTCCCTGATAGAAACTGTATTCTCTTTTTCTTCTCGTTCACCTATAATTGCCATATAGGGAATTCTTTCTTTTTCAGCTTCCCTGACCTTAAGATCAATCTTTTCGTTTCTTTTGTCAACTTCAGTCCTGAAATGATGAGGTATAAGAGTATTATTCACCCGCTCTGCATAATCAATAGATTTATCTGTAATGGTCATAATTCTCACTTGAACAGGTGAAAGCCATACGGGAAAATCCCCTTTATAATGTTCAATCAGTGTACCTATGAACCTCTCAATTGACCCAAGAATAGTTCTGTGAACAATAAAGACATTATGCTGGTTTCCATCCTTTCCAACGTATGTTACATCAAATCGCCCCGGAAGGTTAAAATCAAACTGGATGGTCGGGCCCTGCCATTTTCTCCCGAGTGCATCATACATTTGAATATCGATCTTTGGTCCGTAGAAGACCGCTTCCCCTTCCATCCGTTTATAATCAAGTTTTTCCGCTTCAAGAGCCTTTACGAGCGATGCCTCTGCTTTTTCCCAGTCTTTATCAAATCCTGCATATTTATCCTTATTATCCGGATCCCTCACGCTGAGTTCATAATTTAGATTTTGAAATCCAAAGGTGTTCATTATACTGCGGGCAAATCTCAGAACGCCGAGTATCTCATCTTCTATCTGTTCTTCCATACAGAAGATATGTGCATCATCCTGTGTAAACTCCTGAACCCTTAACAGACCATGAAGAACACCTGAGAGTTCATTCCTTGCAACGGTTCCGAGTTCTGCATATCGTATAGGCAGGTCACGATAGCTATGAATTTTTGATTTATAGATAAGTATATGTCCCGGACAATTCATTGGTTTTATCACATATTCATTGTTGTTTATTTTGAAAGTGAACATATTTTCGAGGTAATAATCATAATGTCCTGATGTACGCCATAGTCCTGACTTTGCGATATGGGGGGTAATAACCAATTCATACCCTTTTTTCAAATGTTCATCCTTCCAGTAATCTTCTATTATCCTCCTGAGGGTTGCTCCCTTTGGATGCCACAGTATAAGTCCTGGCCCTGCTTCCCCCATTGTAGAGAATAAGCCTAATTCTTTCCCAAGTTTTCTGTGGTCTCGTTCTTTTGCCTCCTGTAACTTGTGTAAGTGTTTCTTAAGTTCTTCTTTTGTTTCAAAGGATACACCATATATCCTCTGAAGGCTTTCTCTTTTTTCATCACCCCGCCAGTAACTACCCGATATTGAAAGTAATTTGTATGCGCTAATATAAGAGGTTCTTGGAACATGGGGACCACGGCAAAGGTCGACGAATTCAGCATTTTTATAAATAGAAATATCTCCTTCAAGTTCATTGATTAGTTCAAGTTTGAAATTTTCTTTCTCTTCAGTGAATAGAGAAATTGCTTCATCTTTCGAAATTACAGTCCGTTCAAAAGACTGCCCCTCTTTAATAATTTTTTTCATCTCCTTTTCTATTTTTTTCATATCATCCGGGGAAAAGGTCTTTTTTGTATAGAAGTCATAGTAAAAGCCATCGGAGATAGCTGGTCCTATAGCAAGTTTTGCATCAGGGAAAAGCCTTTTTACTGCTTGTGCCATTACGTGCGAGGTAGAATGCCAGTAGACAAATTTCCCTTCCTCATCATCAAAGGTAACATATTGCAAAATTCCTTCATCCTCTATGGGTAATGAAAGGTCAATCAATGAACCATTAAATCTTGCAGCGATTGGTTTTCTATTGCTTTGAGGATTTAGATGGGTGAAAATTTCTAAGGCAGTAGTACCCTTCTCTACATCTATTTCTTTTGTGCCATTTAAATCTATTTTTATTTTCATTGATTACTCTTTTAAAATTGTACTCTTCTAAGTTCATATTTTTGATGCTT
>SOKM01000285.1 GCA_004375785.1 Candidatus Cloacimonadota bacterium
CGAGACCTTCAAGCACCATGCAGAGTCTGTCGATTCCAGGAGCTATTCCTCCATGAGGGGGAGCACCGTATTGAAGAGCTTTTAAGAGATAACCAAACCTGTCTTCGATTTGCTCATCTGTAAAGCCGGTAATCTTTAAGAGTGTTCGCTGTACATCTGCCTTGTGATTCCTAATACTTCCTGATGCAATTTCCTCTCCATTGATAACGAGGTCATAGAGTTTTCCTGTGATTAAACCTGGTTCTTCATTGAGTCGAGCAATGTCAGAATCTTGTGGCATCGTGAAAATGTGATGTGTAGCATTCCAGTTTTGCTCTTCCTCGTTCCATTCAAAAAGTGGAAATTCAGTTACCCACACGAACTGAAAGTCGTTCTCTTTTATGAATTGTTTACCCAACTCTTTTCGCAATTCACCAAGGGAAGATAAAACCATCTCATTTGCTCCTGCAACAAGGAAAAGTGTCTCTCCATCACTGACTTCAAAATCATTAAGGTTCTTAAAATACTTCACGAATATTCCCCTGTAGTCATCCTGCCTGGTAAGCCAAAGGAGTCCTGGTGCACCTGCCTTTTGTGCAAATTTTTCAAGAATGTTGATGGCGCTTCTGGAAAAAACCTGTGCTATTTTGATACCCTTTACAACAGGGTTATCGTTAAAAACCTTGAATGAACCTGTTTGAGCAACAGTTGTATAATCGTCAATCTTAAGTGGAATTCGCATATCAGGTTTATCTGTCCCGTATTGCTCTATTGCTTGCGCATAGGAGATTCTTGGAAAGGGTGTTTCGATTTCAATTCCACGAGCATTAAGGAAGATTTGCTTCATCATGCCTTCTGTGAGTGAATAGATATCTTCTTCACTGATAAACGACATCTCGATGTCAATCTGAGTATGTTCTGGCTGCCTGTCTCCGCGCATGTCTTCGTCCCTGAGACACTTGGCGAATTGATAGTATCTATCAAATCCCGCAACCATTAAAATCTGCTTGTAAAGTTGTGGGGATTGAGCAAGGGCATAAAATTTTCCTTTCTCCATTCTTGATGGGACAATGAAATCTCGTGCACCCTCAGGTGTTGTTTTTGCAAGGATAGGCGTTTCAACTTCAAGAAATCCTCTTTTTGTTAGATAAGTTCTTATAGATTGAGCAACGCGGTTTCGGGTGATAAAATGTTGTAGCATTGTTCTTCTTCGCAAATCAAGATATCTGTACTTCAACCTGAGCTCTTCCAGTGCCTTAACATCCTCTTCTATGACGAAAGGTGGAGTAAGTGATGGGTTTACAATACTTATGTTCTCTGCTTCAACTTCAATTTCACCTGTTGATAGATCAGGGTTGACCATATCAGGCGGTCTTTTTCTCACTTTTCCTTCAAGGGTGATAACAAATTCTTGCTTGATTCGTGGAATGAGTGCCATCACTTCTTTTTGCTCGGGACGGAACACTATCTGGGTAACGCCAAATCTGTCTCTGAGGTCAATGAACGAGAGACCCCCGTGATCCCTTTTTCTATTGACCCAGCCAATAAGGGTTACCTTTTTGCCTTCGTCTTTTTTTCTAAGCCCACCACAGGTGTATGTTCTTAGAGAAGTATTTAAGTTTTCCATTTTTATAGTTTTCTTATTCATAGCGTTTATCTAATTTCTTTGACAATCGCATCAACAGAGAATTCAATCCTTTTCTGTGAGCTGTCTGACATCATTCTTATAGTGATTTCATTTTTCTCCATTTCCTCAGGTCCTATTATAACAACAAAATCTGCACCGAGCCTGTTGGCATCTTTCATCTGTGCTTTTAGACTTCTATTTAGAAAATCTTTCTCGCAGCTCAATCCTTTTTCCCTGAGGTTATTCAGGAGTAGAAAACCCTCCTCATCTGTTTTATCATCCATTGTTGCAATATAACAATCGAGTTTCTCTTTTTTTCTTTTTTCGCCCCCTTCTTTTTCAACAGCAAGTAAAATTCTTTCCATACCACAGGCGAAACCAATTGCCGGTATTGGCGGTCCGCCAAACAATTCAATCATCCTATCATACCTTCCCCCGCCACCAACAGCATCCTGTGCACTGAGGACGGGTGAAATAAATTCATATACCGTTTTTGTATAGTAATCAAGGCCTCTGACGAGGTATGGATTCAGGGTAAAACTAACATTACTTTTCTGAAGCAATTCCTTCACTTTTGAGAAATGGTTTTTACATTCGTCACAGAGGTAATCTATAGATACTGGTGAGTTCTGCAATTCTTTCCTGCAGGTTTCTCTTTTGCAATCGAGAACTCTAAGGATATTTGCATTAAATCTTCTCTTACAATCATTGCATAAGATATTAAGTTTTGGTTTGAGGTATTCCTTGAGTGATTTCTTATAAGAAGGTCTACACTTATCACATCCTATACTGTTAAGATGAATTTCAATTCTTTTAAGACCTATGTTTCTTAATACCTCCAGCCCGAGTATTATGGTTTCTGCATCTATCTGGGGAGAGAGACTCCCTATTGATTCGATACCGAACTGGTTAAATTCACGCAGCCTTCCTGATTGGGGGCTTTCCTGTCTGAACATCCTGCCGTAGTAGAAAAACTTCTGGAATAATCTTTTTTTATGAAGGTTATTTTCAAGATATGCCCTTACAACTGAAGGAGTGCCTTCCGGACGGAGTGAAATATTCCTTTCACCTCTATCGGTGAAACTATACATCTGCTGAGTTACAATATCCGTTGATACGCCTGTTCCTTTTTTAAAAAGTTCGGTCTGCTCAAAGGTAGGTATCCTGATTTCTCGATATCCGTATTTTATCATTGTTTCCCTCAAAACCTTTTCAGCCGCTAAGAAGATTTCCGTTTCGTCAGGTAATATATCTTTAGTTCCTTTTATTTTTCTTATTTCCATATTTTCTTATTAACATAACAGATTGATTTGTCAAGAAAAAACAAAATTAACAGGGATTGGAAGATAATATGTGGAAAGAAACAATAGTTATGATTCTATTATTGAGGACTCAGATGTTTAATCAGTGAATTTCTTCCGGTTCTGCTTCTTTTGTTTCTTCTCTTTCTGCACCAAAAACAGCAAAGGGTCCAAGCCAGGTGAATAACAAATTGTATCTTTTATCAGGATAGACTGTTGAGAAGGTTTTATCAAAAGCGAAAGTTAGAGTAATGCCCCTTCTGGCATTTAATCTTATGCCAGGAGTTATTCGCATCTCGGTATCAGAACCTGTGAGGTTATCAGCAGAGTACTCAAAGAAGAATTCACTATGTTTTGTTAAAAGAGAAGCAGAAAAACCTACAGGCAGCAGAAACTCTTCTGAACTAAAGAATCCGATATTGGAGTTGAATTCAAGTGGTAGGTCCTTCGTTATTGCTGACCTAACCGTGCCGATCAAATAGCCACCAAACATTGACCTGGCTTCTTCATTGTCTCCAAAAGGAAAAGAGAAATCGGGTGCAACGGAAAGGCTGAGAGCACCTTGTTGAAAAGCAAGGTATTTAAGTTTCCATTCATGTGAATCCTGTTCTATTACCAATTTATCTAACGTTGGATGAATCATACCTTTAAATGCTGTAGAGAGTTCAATTTTTGATGTTAATATAAAAGTCAGAGTAAGGGTGTTGGATAATGTCCTTTCTGGTTCTTCTGATGATTCTTCAATCTTTTCGTTTGCATAACCCTGATAGAAACTAAAATAGAGTAACGGCATTCCTACATAGAAAGGTTCATTATCTGCAGCCAGTACCCTGAACTGTCCTTTTCCACCGCTTAAGGTTGGATCAGCAAGCAGGGCAGATTGAGCAAAAACTAATAACAATAGAATAAAAAAGATAAAAAAACTTACTACTTTACACTTATTCATAGGTTTCCTCCTTCCGATTTTATTCTCA
>SOKM01000102.1 GCA_004375785.1 Candidatus Cloacimonadota bacterium
GGGCGATACTAACCTTTAAGGATAAGATAGTATTCTTAGCTGAGGAAGGTTGGAAGGCTACAGATGGGAAGGACATTTGGGACTTATCTGAAAATGTTAGTGGCCTAATTGAGGATGGTTATTTAACAATCAAGCAACAAGAGAATTATTCCGTTGCCTTCTATCCCGAGAAAGAACACTTTGAGTTCCTAATAAATCACTCTACGCTTTCGCCAAAAATTATTGTAGGGCATTTTCTGGTACCTCTGATTTTAAAGCCAACGGGTATATCCGAGTTGGTTAAGCATAATATAATTGGCTGGACGTATCACGAATACGATTATAATGAACTGACCTGCATAGGCAACTACACCAACAGTGATGGAATAACCAAGGTAATTGCTGGTGCAAGTGATGGATTTGTCTATTTATTAGATAGCGGAACCGATGATGATGGCGAAGAGATTACGGCTAAATTGCAAACTGACTGGCTTGACCTGGGTGCACCAAGAAGCATAACCAAAACCGTACGGAAAGGATATTTGACTTACGGGACAAGCGGAACAATATCGTTGGGCCTCACGGTTGATATTGATTTCTCAGCTACTGATGAAACCACAACCCTTACAGGTGGCGACGTAGATATAAGGGATTCTATAAATGAGAGCTTTCCCTTGACAGGAACTGGCGAATTATTTAGATTCACACTTCTTGAAACAAGTTCTAAGTCATTGGACTTAATGGGCTTAACAATTCAATTTCGCTTAGATGGTATACGATAAGGTGAAGAAGTAAGATGGCAATAGAGAAAGTATTTCAACGATACTCTTTTACTGATGCTGACTTGAATGTTGTACTACAAGACTATAGACGCAAGATAAATGAAGTAATTGATTATTTTTTAGATACAGATTTTGGGAATTTAGCTCTATATGATACTGACAAAAGTGATGTCCTAAATTTAAAATGGAACGAGAATGACAGCAACCCAAGAGATTTGAACTTTAAGATTAATAAAGGTGATAGAACCATAAGCTTATCAGCTAACTTAACGGTTGAAGGAGCTAGTCTTATTAATTCTGATTTAACTACTGATGCTAACTGGGCTACAAGTGGAACATTTGACTGCGGAATAATAACCACCACTGGTACTCAGGCAATTAAACTTGTGGGTACGGGAACAACAGGGAATGCATCCCTAGGTTACATTGGCTTTTTCGATTCAAATGGCTCAACAAGAAGGGGCTATATTGGAGATGCCTCTTCTAGTGATGATGATATTTATCTTAATGCAGAAACGGGAAAATTAAAACTCCTTGCTGCTGAGTATATTAATTTAGGAACACATACATATTTCCTTGATGATGTTGTCATGTCTTTTGGTGCGAGCCTAGATTATTCTATTGGTTTTGCTGTTGCAACCGATACATTACAGATAGTAAATGGTTCTACGCTTGGTAGTAATATAAGATTAAAATTAGATTCATCTGGTAATTTTGATTTTGGAGCAGGTAATTTAATTACTACGGGAACAATTGGTGCTGGCTCTAGTGCGGGAGCAAATACCTCTGCTATAAATATCGGAGTTGCTAGTCAACCAAGTGCAAGTTATGAATATGGACTCATTGGCGAGCAAAATACCAGTAAGATTAGTGGTATAGCATTGAAAAACACTAATGCGAATGGTGAGGGTAGATTTTCGATAATATCAAATGATGGTGCATTTTTGTCTTTTACAATGGGTAATTCAAGTAATCCTAATCAATTATTTGGCATGGATAGAAAAGACTTTGGGGGCTTCTGGACAAATATGAGTGGTACTGGTAGAGTATTACTTATCGGAAGTTATACTAACGAGGATTTAGTTTTTGGGACTAACAATACTCAAAGAATGAGAGTACTGGCAGGTGGTAATGTACAGATAAATAACAATTTAATTATACAATCAGGGAACGAGGCTAGGTTCTATGATGTAGGCAATAGTAACTATGTCGGTTTTGAAGCTCCTGCTTTGGGTGCTAATTTTATATGGAAATTACCTGCCATTGATGGATTAGGTAATGATGTATTAGGTACTGATGCTGCTGGACAGTTAATATGGATTACTGGTACATCATTGGGTAATGTAGTAGCTGCTGGTAATTTTGGTACTGATAATGTACTCATTAGGTCAGACGGTACAGGTAAAGGTGTTCAACATAGTGGAATAGAAATAGATAATAGTAATAATATTACTGGCATAGGGAAAATAGAAATCCAAGATGGCACAGACGGTACAAGTGCTAAGGGAATATATATGTGGCAAACCACAGATACTAATTGGGGTATCTATATGGGACAGGCAGGAGCAGGTAAATCCTTAGCCGATGGCGTTGCTTGTGCAAGCCTTTCTGGTGAAACGGCTCATCATATTCGTTCCCGTGTTGATAATGGTGCTACTAATGGGTTTATTTGGGAGAACAGTTCTGAGGTTTGTCTTATGTCGTTAGAAGGCGATACGGGAAACCTTAATATCCTTGGTAACGTAGGCATAGGGGTAGCCCCTACTGCTAAACTCTGCGTAGAAAAAGATACTGGTGGAACTTATGACTCAACTACAGTTGCAGCTATTTTTGGAGATATTGATAGCCAAGATAACATATACATAATTGGAAGTACTATAAATGCTGGTTATAATTATGATAACGATGCCTTCGATTTTTGGATTAATTATCGGGGTCACGATGGTGGAGTTACTCGTTTTCGTGATTTTACTGTTGGTGACGGAAAAGGAGCTACCGTCTTTTCCATTGATGGGAGTGCTGCACTTGCAACCCTAACTGGTAATCTCACCATGTCTAGTGCTACCAGTACGATAACAGGTGGGACACAATTTAACTTAGAAGCTGGAGCTAGTGGGATTCGTTCTGTTACAATCAATAATGATACCACTACATCGGCTGTTGATTGTAGGGTTGGAAATGCTGGTGGTCAATTTATGCGTTCTACTTCATCGTTAAAATATAAAACTAATGTAAAAGACTTAGAAGTAGACTCGTCTATTATCTATCAACTCAGACCAGTTAGTTTTACGTCAGCGTGTAAGGGTGATGATAAGAAGAAAAGATTTGTAGGCTTGATTGCCGAAGAAGTCGAACAAATATATCCAGACATGGCAGACTACAACGAATATGGTGTAGTACAGAATTACGATACTAATATGTTAGCTACTCTAATGCTTGCCGAAATACAAAAGCTAAATAAAAGAGTAGAACAATTAGAGAATAAATAATGTATGACGAGACTAAGACATTTGACAAGGCTGAAAAAAGGCTAGATGAGAAGGTACAAGAGAAGGAAGAGAAGAGAAGTTGGGGAGATTATTTCACTGAACCCATTGAAACACTCTATGTTCAGATGGATGATAACCAAGCCTTTAAGTATACGAGTAACGATGAGATAGGAATTGATTTAAGTACAGAGGCGTTACAAAGGTGGTTAGAGGTGGTCAATAAAGAAAGGAAGACAAGTTATAATATGGACAATATTAAGATGATTTTACATAACCATCCGAAGGATTCTAAATTCTCGGAAACAGACTACAAACAATATCAGAATCTAAAGGGGAGTGGTTTCAAAGGTTACTTCTTGATGTATTCTAATATATCAAAAAAGATTTACAATATAGATAAGACAGACATGGATAAACCAGGAGAAAATGGGAAGCATGAAAATGATAACCAATAAAATAAATGGAGAGATGATATGGACCCAATAATAGGTTCAGCATTAATTGGGCTACTCGGTTCCATACTCGGTGGAGTTGGGGCAGCCGCAGGTGCTAGTGCCAAAGAGAAGAGACGGTTAAAGATTCTAGACGCTTA
>SOKM01000286.1 GCA_004375785.1 Candidatus Cloacimonadota bacterium
TGGAAATTATCGACCTTGATGTCGATTTCGAGAAGGAGTTCCATTTTATTGAATTTGTAAAAAGTGTTCAGCCAGATGTTATAGGTTTTACTATTGTTACACCATGTTTCAATAGTGCAGTCATCCTTGCAAATAAGATAAAGGAGATTTATAATCCATTTATAATTTTTGGAGGACCCCACACTTCAGCAGTGCCTGAAGAGGTGATAAAAGAGAAGAGCGTTAACGGTGTTATTATCGGAGAAGGTGAAAGAACAATTGTAGAATTTATGAGGCATTTTAAGAGAGGTGTTACAGTGCCTGTTGCTGGTATGATTATTAAAAGCGGAAATAGATTTTTAAGATGCAGGAAAAGAGATTTTATTGAAGACCTTAATGGGTTACCTTTTCCAGCCCGGTCACTTCTCAGGCACCCGGAAAGGTATTCGCCACCGGATGCGTTACAAACTCCTGTCGCAACTATTCTTACATCAAGAGGGTGTCCTTACAGATGTACCTTCTGCCAGGCACCGGGAATATGGGGAAGAAAAATAAGAAGAAGAAGTGTGGAGAATGTTATTGCAGAAATAAAGTTTCTTAACAAAAAATATAATATAAGAGAGATACATATAGCTGATGACGATTTTACCCACAGTAAGGAGTGGACATTAAATTTTCTTAATATGGTAAAAAGTGAATTCCTGGGAACGAGGTTCTATTTTATGAATGGATTACGAATAGACAATGTTGATAGAGAAATTCTTGAAAATCTAAAAAGGGCTGGATTTATTAACGTTGGATTTGGAATAGAATCAGGTTCTCAGAGGATACTCAACAAGGTAAAGAAGGGTCTTAAGATTGAAGAGATAAAAAAGAAGTTCCGAATGGCAAAGAAATTGGGTTTCAAAACATGGGCTTTCTTTATACTCGGCCTTCCTGGTGAAACACCTTCAACACTTAAAGAGACAATTGCACTTTCTCTTTCTCTCGACCCTGATTTTGCAAAGTTTTTTTATCTTGTTCCTTATCCTGGAACAGATGTATACGAGGAATTTCTAACGAAGAGATATTTACAGACAAGGGATTTTTCAAGGTATGGACTTTATACTGAGCCAGTGTATGAGCTTCCTCTATTAAGTAAGAGTGAGATTGAAAAAGCACTCATACTTGCATATCTAAGGTTTTATCTAAGGCCATCTAAGATACTTAGAATATTATTCAGGATAAGAACATTAACAGAATTAAGGCTTAATTACAGAGCAATCCTTTTCCTGCTCAGGAAGGTAATAAGGCGGGGATGATGTATCAAAAGAGAATATGGGATGTAAGATGGACGATATAGGATGACGGAAGGCAAAGGATAAAGGATAAAGGATAAAGTGAAAAAATGCTACGCTGTAAAATAAGCGCTTCGCTGTAAACAAATGCCTTCGGCTGTGAACAAACGTTACACTGTAATAAAACATTGAACGAATATTCTTTTGTTAGAATTTGAGATTGCCATATGTTATATGCAATGCGCTATATGCCATTTCTCGATTCTAATTTCCAGTAAAATAATGACTTGGAGAGAAATTGCTTGACACCTCTTATTTTTTGTGATAATTTGAATAAAATCTTATGGATAAAATCGTAGGAATAAGAAAAATAAAGAGAAAAAGAGCAGAATTAAAAAGTGAAAAGAAGGTTCTTGTTTTTACAAACGGCTGCTTTGATATAATCCACAGAGGACATATTGAATATTTGAAGAAAGCAAAATCTTATGGTGATTTCTTGCTCGTTGCCGTAAATAGTGATTCTTCTGTCAGGAAAATTAAAGGAAAAGAGAGACCTGTAATTTCACTTACAGACAGGCTCTTCATTCTTTCACATTTTCCTTTTATTGATTTTCTTATTTCTTTTGATGATGAGACACCCGAGCAGTTGATAAAATCAATCCTTCCAGATGTCCTTATAAAAGGGAGTGATTATAGAGAGGAAGAGATTGTCGGCTCTGATATAGTAAAAAAAAACGGTGGAAAGGTTATCACAATCCCGTTTTTGAAGGGTAAAAGTTCAAGCAGTATCATAAGGAAAATCCTTAAAAGATACAAGGAAAAAGGAAACAAATTAGCCACTAAGGCTCAAAGGCACAAAGGGTGAAAATGAGTTTTAAACCACCGAGCAGGAAAATGCTCGGTAAACAGCGTTATGGTATCGGTAACGGTTATGGTAACGAAGCCCGTATCGTAGAGCGTCAATCGGTAACGTGGATGACAGTAATTAGAATTTTATGATTTAGAAGTTTAACCGTAAAACAATAAACGAGATTATAATATCATGTTAGAAAGTTATAACAGGCAGTTCGCTGAATATTTACGTTATAAGCCACTACCAGGAAAAAAACTCAGTTTATAATCTTGGTGTCTTAGTGTCTTTGTGGCGGGATAGTTACGGAAGAAGATAATGATTAATATACTAATTGTTGAGGATAAGGAAAGTTTCAGGGAATATATCAAAGAGGTGTTAAAAACGGGTGATTTCAAGGTTTTTGATACAGGTTGTGGAAGGAATGCAATGGAGATATTCAAGAGTAAGGATATTAACCTTGTCCTTCTCGATTTGAGATTACCAGGAGAAGATGGTATTGCTTTAGCGAAAGAGATTAAGAAAATTGACAGAACTATTCCTATTATAATAATGACTGCTTATGGAACGGTTGATAATGCTGTAAAGGCTATGAAACTCGGCGTTTACGATTTTATAGAAAAACCTGTGGATCCTGATAGATTACTGCATCTTGTAAAAAGGGCTTCAAGAGAACAACGTCTTTTAAGGGAAAATATAATTCTGAAAGAAGAACTCAGCAAAAGATATGGTTTTCCGAGGATTATCGGAAAGAGTAGAGAGATAAGAGAGGTTGCAAAGCTTGCTCAGAAGGTTGCAATGGGTGATACAACGGTTTTTCTTACAGGAGCAAGTGGTACCGGGAAAGAACTTTTTGCCAGAGCCATCCATAGTATGAGCCCCAGGAAAGATAACACTTTTATTGCAATAAACTGTGGTGCAATTCCTTCAGAGCTTCTTGAGAATGAACTCTTTGGTTCCGAAAAAGGGGCTTATACTGGGGCATACAAGAGAAAAATAGGGAAGGTTGAACTCGCAAATAAGGGTACACTCTTTCTTGACGAGGTAGGTGACATTCCCCTTCCTATACAATCAAAATTCCTGAGATTCCTTCAGGAAAAGACATTTGAAAGGTTAGGAGGAGAAGAGACATATAAAGTAGATGTAAGAATCATCGCTGCTACTAACAAGGACCTGAAGAGCGAAGTGAAAAAAGGGAAATTCAGAGAAGACCTTTTCTATAGATTAAGTGTTTTTCCAATCAACCTTCCCCCCTTGAGGAAGAGAAAAGAGGATATACTTTTCCTTGCAAAACATTTTATCAATCAGTTTGCAACTGAATTAGGGAGGGGGAAGAAAAAGCTCAGTCCCAGAACGAAAGGGCTATTAAAGAATTACCGATGGCCTGGCAATATCAGGGAACTACAGAATATTATAGAAAGAGCAGTTATACTAACAGAAGGAGATACAATTACACCAGAAGATATAGGAATTAAGGAATCATTTGAAAGTATTGAGAGTGAAGTAGAGATAACGGATGAAATGAGTTTGAGAGAGGCAAGCAGTATAGGAAGAAGAATTGCGGAAAAAAAACTAATAAGTTCCGTTCTGGTAAAAACGGGGGGGAATAAGTCAAAGGCAGCAAAAATTCTTGGAGTAAGTTATAAAACACTTCTTGAGAGAATTAAAGAATTAGAGCTCTAATGAAACTAAAGGTATACAAATTCGGCGGCGCATGTCTCGAAGGAAAGAAAAGGATAACGAATGCTGTTTCAGCCTGTATCTCTGAAATAAAGAATGGTTCTAAACTTGTTACTGTTGTTTCAGCAATGGGTAAGACTACGGATGAATTGTATAAACTTGTTCAGGAAATAGACCCCGGAGTAACTTTAGAAGACTCGATGAGAATTGTTGGAATGGGTGAGATTATTTCTGCAAGGATTTTCAATTATTCATTAAAAAAAGCGGGGATAAAATCTGTGGTTCTTGAACCACAATCAGAAAAGTGGCCGCTTTTTTTGAAAAAAGATGGGAACCTTAATAAAAGCCTGACAGAGAAAAAGATAAAAAAATTTCTCCCGGAATTCCTCAAAGATTTTGACTCTGTTGTTGTCCCTGGATTTATTGCATTAAAAAAAAATGGAGACTGGGGAACGCTGGGAAGGGGTGGAAGCGACACAACAGCTTTTATTCTTGGTAAATACCTTTGTGCTCATGAGATTGTGATTGTAAAGGATGTAAACGGTATCTATACTGCTGACCCTGCTGTTTTATCAGAAGCCAGACAACTTAAATATATTAGTGCAGAAGACCTTTCTACTATATCCTCTTTTGGAGCTAAGGTTATTCATTCAGATGCTCTTTCCTTTAAGAGAAAAAATCAGAAAGTAATGATTATCCATCACTCCTTTGGAGACCTTTCTTACGAAGGTACAGTTATTGACGGTAAAGTAACGAGAAAACTTTTCCTTCTTGAGACTCAACTTTCTATGATTTCCGTATATAAGAAAGATATAACAGGAGACAGAAAACTTATTCAAAATCTCACGAGAAAAACATTGGAAACAACAAAGGTCTTTGGAACTACACTTGGTATTGACTATCTTGGTTTTTACGTTACCTCCAATAAGTCACATAGGGTAATGGAAAAACTCGAAAAGATTTCTTTGGAGAAAGAATTGAATATTGTAGAAAGAAAGAATGTGGCGCTACTCATTATGAGAAGAGAATCCCCGATTAACCTTCCAGGTATGATAAATTACCTCCTGACACCTCTTGCAAGGAAGAAGTTGAACATAGTCGAGGTTATAACCATTGGCAGAGAAATACTTCTCTTTATAGGATGGGAAGATAGAATGAAAGCAATGCAAGCACTGAAAGGAAGAAAGCGATAAAGGGATGTACGATGGCAGAAGTCAGATTATCAGAAGATCAGAACATCAGAGAATCAGAGGAGCGGCCTGAAACGCCAATTACTTATAGGAATGACTAATGAAAATAAGCGTAGCGTTGGGGCTTGTCCCCAACAAATGACAAAATCAGAATGACTTAAAAAGCCATAGCCATAAACTATAAGCGAAATTTTAATTGTATTAAAATTTAAGGAGGTGAGTATGTTTACAGGTTCTATTGTTGCCCTTGCTACACCATTCAAAAACGGTGGGATAAATTATGAAACATTAAAAAAACTTTTTGAATTCCATAAGAAAAACGGAACAGACGCTATTCTTCTTTCAGGGACAACAGGTGAATCTCCAACGCTCAGTTTGGATGAGAAAATAGGACTCTTCTCATTCGGAAAGAAGAATACGGAGATTCCTATCATTGCTGGAACAGGGAACTATAATACAAAAGAGACAATCGAGCTAACTAAGAAGGCAGAGGAAATAGGAGTTGATGCTGCACTTGTAATCACGCCCTATTATAATAAACCAACCCAGAATGGTTTATATGCTCATTTCAAAAAGATTGCAGAAAATACCAGGTTACCTATCATTGTATATAATGTGCCAGGAAGGACAGGTGTATCCATTTCTCCTGAGATAGTTGCTGAACTATCACGGATTCCTAATATCGTCGGAATAAAGGAAGCAAGTGGTTCACTCAAACAGTGTTTTGAGATTAAAAAGAAGACTGAGAAAGATTTTATTCTGCTATCTGGCGATGATGCGCTTACCATTCCAATTATGTCTATTGGTGGCAAAGGAGTTATTTCGGTTTCGGCAAATATAGTTCCAGAGATGGTCAGGGAAATGGTTCAAGTTTATCTCAGTGGAGACCTTGATAAGGCAATGGAACTCCATTATAAACTTCTTCCGCTGACAGATGCCATGTTCGTTGAAACAAATCCCATCCCTGTTAAAACTGCCCTTGGGCTTATAGGGTTTGATATGGGTCCACTCAGACTACCTCTTGTTGAACCAGGTGAGAAGTCCCTTGAGACAATAATGAATGAACTCAAAAAAATAGGGGCAATGTAGGATGATAAAACTGATTGTTTCCGGTGTACTCGGAAAGATGGGGAAGGAGATAGTCTCTCTTTCAATAGAGTTCAAGGATATTGACGTTATTGCAGGCTTTGATAAGAAAAGGGGTGATATATCAATTCCTATTAAGAATAAAATCGATGAATTGCCACACAGATTCGATGCAATTGTTGATTTCTCATCACCTGATGCAGCGATAAAGATGCTCAAATTTTCACTTAAAAGTAAAAAACCTTTTGTTACAGGAACTACCGGTTTTACTGAAAAGGAAGAAAAAGAGATAAAGAGGGTTTCAAAAAAGATACCTGTTTTCAAAGCTTCAAATATGTCTATGGGAATAAATGCTGTGATGGCAATCCTTGAGGATTTACCAGACATCTTATATAATGATTTTGATGTGGAGATAGTTGAAATGCACCATAGATTTAAAAAGGATAGTCCGAGTGGGACCGCTATTATCTTAGGAAAAACAATAGCTAAAAGGATTGGAAAAGAAACATTTCTTTATGGAAGAGAGGGGAAGAAACTTAAAAGGAAGAAAGGGGACGTAAGCTTTCATTCGGTTCGTGGTGGAACAGTTGTTGGAATTCATACCATCTATTTTCATGGCAATGATGAGTCCATTGAAATTACACACAGGGCTTACTCGAGGAGAATCTTCGCATTCGGCGCACTTACTGCTGTAAGATGGATTATACAGCAAAAACCAGGTTTATATTCTATGGACGACCTTCTCTCGAAAGATTGAATCTAAGTAGGGCAATGATGGTAGAAAAATGTGGAAAATCCTAAATACAAAATCATAAACAATATCAAATGATAAAGATTCAGAATTCAAAACGATTTGATTCTTCAATACTATGAGAAAATCAACAGTTGTGAATTTGTTTAGAATTTAGAGATTAGGATTTAGAATTTATTATATACAGGAGGAATGTTGAACTATAAAAAAATCGCTCATCTCATCGGTTCAAGTAAAAAAGTAACGCCTGCAAAGCTTTTACTAAGAGGGAATTTGAATGAGAAGGATTTTTCTCGCTTCAAATTTAAGTATTTTGGTAATAAGAAGTTCTGGATACTTATTGGTGATTTTACCCTTCTTAATAAATGGCTAAAGAAAAATAAGAAAAAGGTTGATTCATTTCACTGGGAGGTAACAGCAAGGAATTCAGCGCTTTCTCTTGCAGACCTGACCAAATTCAATGCAAGGATAGAACCTGGTGCTATTGTTCGGACCGGAGCAAAAATTGGGGAAGGTTGTGTGATAATGATGGGTGCAGTTATAAATATAGGTGCTGTGATAGGTGAGAAGACAATGGTTGATATGAATGCAGTGATTGGGGCGCGGGCAAAAATAGGTAAAAAATGTCATATAGGTGCTGGCTCGGTTATTGCTGGCGTTCTCGAGCCCCCATCAAAAAGACCTGTAAGGATTGAAGATAATGTACTTGTTGGTGCGAATGCTGTCATTCTCGAAGGTGTAAAGATAGGAAAGAAGAGTGTTGTAGCAGCAGGTGCAGTGGTTATAAAAAATATTCCTCCTGGCGTAGTGGTCGCTGGTGTTCCCGCTCAGGTGATTAAAAAAGTCAGCGATATAAAAGATAAATCTAAAACAGAAATCCTTGAAGAATTAAGGGGCTGATCTATTCTCCTCACTTAAACACTTAATCAATTGTTTAATTGTTTAAGTGATAGATTGACTATAAAACTGTAAAGGGATAAGAGAATTCCTCTGGTAGTTTTCCATTTTGCGAAGGCGCAGAAGCCCGCTATTGCTCCGGTTATATCACACAACCAGTCAAGGAAAGAAGGATTTCGCGAAGGTATTAAATACTGATGTAGTTCATCAAAAGCAGGAAAGAGTATAATAAATATAATGATGGATGAGATGAAGGATTTTGTGTGGTTTGCTTTCACCCTCCAGACGATTGTGAGAGTATAACCCCAGAGAAAGTAGATAAGAAAATGCGCAACCTTATCAAGAGAATGTATCTTTTTTACTGGTGTGGGAACTTTCGGTATGGATGTAAGAATGAGAATTGCAAATGAAACGATAATTACAGGAAGCCAGGGATTTTTCTTCATTATTCAAGGAGGACCTTTATAATCCTTTCTTTGTCTTTTGCATCCAGTATATCCTCCCTGATAGAGCCCTGATTAAGAAGGCTTGAGGTTTCTGAAACGAGGTTTATATACTCCTCTCTTCCAGGTTCAGGTGTTATAATTATAACAAAAATTCTGAGCTTCTCTTTGTCAAAGACTTCCTCATCAAGACCTTCTTTCTTAACACCCATTGCAATTGATATAGTTTTCTGTGTGTCAATATGGAGTCTCACAATTACAACACCCTTACCCATATAGGAATCAATTACTTCATCCTTTTTAATTATGGATTTGAGAATGGAGTTTTTATTCTCTATTTCTTTTGCATTTTCAAGAAGTGTCAGTAATTCCGCGTAAACCTCTTCTCTTGTTTCCCCCTCCAATGCAGTTTCAACATTTTCTTTTTTCAGGGACTTCCTCAATATCTCCATCAATTATTTCATACCACAGAGCGCCTTCTTTGTCAACAATTTTTCCACAAAACTGCATTGTATTATCAACAGGGATTTAAAGAGAATAAAAGGAATTTTGTTTTTTCCTTGACTTTTGGAGAAATAACTTTTATAAAAACAAGAGATGAAAAATGGATATATTACGTTTAAAAATGCTAAAGAAAAGACCAGAGAGTGGATGAAAGAATTACTTCCCCAGAGAAACAGACATAAAGATTTTGTTTACAAACCGGAAGATTCAATTCTTTTGGTTATCGATATGCAGAATTACTTCCTTGCTGATGATGCCCATGCTTTTATACCTGTTGGGAAGTTTATCCTTTCACAGATAAAACGACTTGTTGCCAGATATTATGAAAATCACCTTCCTGTTATCTTTACGAGATATGCTGTTCTTAAAGAAGACCCGTATGATATTATGAATAAATGGTGGGGTGGAGTCCTGACAGTTGACGACCCTGAAAGTTTTTTAACTGAAGAACTCGATACTGAAAAAGGAGAGGTAATTCTGAAACCTGGATATAGTGCATTTTTCAAGACTGACCTTGAAAAAATATTGACGGATAAAGGAATAAAACAGGTTGTAACTACGGGCGTAATGACTCATTTGTGCTGTGAGACAACCGCACGTGAGGCATTCCAGAGGGGTTATGAGGTCTATTTCGTTATTGACGGGACAGGCACATACGATGAAAAGATTCATACGGCGAGCCTTTTCAACCTTTCACACGGCTTTGCAGTGCCGGTTACGACTGAGGAGGTCCTTCGTAAGTTTAATAAATAGCAGGGTTGATTGGTTAACATCATATAAGGTTGGGGACGAGTATGAATGATAAAGAGTTTATGAAAATTGCTATTGAGAAAGCAAGAGAGGGTGTTGAAAATGGACAGACACCCTTTGGTGCCTGCATTGTTAAAGATGGGGAAGTAATAAGTTCTGCAAGCAATACCGTCTGGAAAGATGGTGACATAACCGCTCATGCCGAGATAAATGCAATAAGAGAAGCCTGTAAGAAATTGAACACTGTTGACCTGTCGGGATGTATTATCTATTCTACCTGTGAACCCTGCCCTATGTGTTTTTCTGCCTGTAACTGGGCGAAAATTTCAAAGATAGTATTTGGTGCACGCATAGAAGATGCAAAGAAATATGGATTTAGAGAAATGCTTATTTCAAACGAGCAGATGAAATCCCTTAGCAAAAGTAAAATAGAAATAAAATCCGATTTCCTGAGAGATGAATGCATAGAGGTTTTTGAGCAGTGGTCACGTTTAGAGAATAAGAGAGCATATTAGGTTAGTAAGTAAAAAGTGAAAAGTTAAAAGTAAAAAGTTAAAAGGAAAAAAATTGTCTGATTGGTCTTATTGGTTCAAACCAAATTTCTCAAAAAAGACTGGATTTTTTTAATTTTTTTCATTATATTATAATAAAGACGAAAAGTTTAGAAAGGCGTTGTGAGAAGAGCGAAGTCTTCGGATTGCGAATTGAAAAGGAGATGTGTATGTATCGGTATTTAATGGTTTTTATGGTTTGTGTAGTTATTACAGGCGTTGGTGTGGTTTATGCAGAGCCATACTCAGAGCCAGTAGAACCTTACGAAGAAATAGGCAATATGTGGTTTGATTCATTAAATGTTCGTTTTGTCGGTAACTGGCCATTTGGACCCTCTTATGCAGTAGCATATGATTCTGCAAGAAGTCTTCTCTTTTGTGGCTCAGGTGGCGGAGTTTATATTCTGGATGGGTCAAATCCTACTAATCCTATGATGCTATCAGAGAAACTCCATACACGAGGTGCTGTGTGGGATTTTTTCTATGACAGTATTTTACAAAGGCTTTATATTGCAGATGGTGTTGCAGGTCTTGAGATATGGAATGTTAACGACCCTTTAAACCCTGAAAAACTTGGATTCTATGATACTCCAGATTTTGCTCGCGGAGTTTATGTATCAGATTCTTACGCCTATATTGCTGATGAGGATTCTGGACTACGGGTAATAGACGTATCTACACCATCAAATCCACAGGAGGTCGGTCACTGTGATACACCGGGCAGGAGTTTCGCCGTTTATGTTAAGGATTCTTATGCCTATGTTGCTGATTGGGGTTGTGGGTTACGTGTTATAGACATATCTACACCATCAAATCCACAAGAGGTGGGTTTCTATGATACACCAGATGTTGCTTATGGTATTTACGTCTCTGGTTCTTATGCCTATGTTGCTGATGAAGATTCTGGGCTTCGAATAATAGATGTGTCTACGCCATCAAATCCACAAGAAGTTGGTTTCTGTATTACAGATTGGGCTTTGGATGTTTATATTACTGGTTTCTATGCTTACGTTGCAGATTGTTGGTGGGGTTTCCGTGTGATAGATGTATCTATACCAACAAATCCACAGGAAATTGGTAATTATGATACACCGGGTTATGCCCGTGATGTTTATGTCTCAGGTTCCTATGCTTATATATCTGATGGTTCCGCAGGTCTTCGAGTAATTGATATCTCTACACCCTCAAATCCACAAGAGGTAGGATGTTATGATACGCCAGCCTGGACACGTCGTGTTTATGTTGTTGGTTCTTATACTTATGTTGCAGAAAATTACACTGGTCTTCGTATTATTGATATATCCATGCCGTTAAATCCCCAAGAGGTAGGTTGTTATAACACACCAGGTTTGGCTTTTGGTGTTTTTGTTTCAGGTTCTTATGCATATGTTGCAAATTATGATTCAGGGCTTCGTGTGATAGATGTGTCTACGCCATCAAATCCACAAGAAGTTGGTTTCTATGATACTCCTGGTCATGCTTGGAATGTTCACGTTTTAGGTTCTTATGCCTATGTTGCTGATGGTTCCGCAGGCCTTCGAGTAATTGATATCTCTACACCCTCAAATCCTCAGGAGGTAGGTTTCTGTGATACACCTGGTAATGCTCTTAGTGTATATGTTTTACCTCCTTATGCTTATATTGCTGATGGTGAGACTGGGCTCCGGATAATAGATGTCCTTACACCTTCAAATCCGCAAGAAGTTGGCTACTATGAGGTACCAACTCATGCTAAGGATGTATATGTATTGAATTCTTACGCTTATGTTGCTGATGAGGACTCAGGGCTACGGGTAATAGATGTCTCTACTCCTTCAAATCCACAAGAGATAGGTTGTTGTGATACTCCAGGTTGGGCTTGGGGTGTTTTTGTTTATGGTTACTATGCTTATGTTGCTGATGGTCCGGTTGGACTTAGAGTAATAGATGTATCTATACCATCGAGTCCACAAGAAATTGGATACTATGATTCCCCAGCCTGGGCTTGTGATGTTTTTGTTACAAGTTCATATGCTTATGTTGCTGATGATAATTGCGGTCTTCAGATTTATGAGTTTTTAGGTGCAGGTGTTGAGGAATCAAAAGATATGATTTCTCATTCAGGATTGCGGCTCTTACAGAATCCGATAAGAGGTGATTACATTGAGATTGACCTGCATCTCGCACAGAGAGATAACCCTGAGCTCAATCTCTACAACCTTCTCGGCCAAAGAGTCACATCATTCTCTTTTGGTAGTCTCTCAAGAGGTAGACACAATCTCAAACTACAAATTGAAAATCTCTCAAGTGGTATTTATTTCTTGAGGTTAGAAAGCGGTAAGAGCAACTATTCGGTGAAGGTGACCATCATTAAATAGCGTTGGGGCTTGCCATGAACCATACGGTTCAGGGTTTGTGCCCAACAAATTATGAGCAAAAAAGGGGACAGGCTACTTTAACCAGCCTGTTCCCTTTTTTTTCTTTGACTTTCCTTTTTTTATTTGATATAAATAAAACCAAGTTATGTGACGCGGCTGTGTGCTCTTTGAAAGGGGAATACTATGCAAAACATCGTCTGTGTTTATGATGCTGTTCGTGCCTGAAAGGGGATGACGCCGGGACCAGTCATATAACGTGAGAAAAGAGGAAAAACCATGATATTGAAAGATGTGCCAAGAAACAGTTTTTGGATAGGGGGAATGTTTTCCTGTCTTACATCGTGCTTTAATGCACTGGGTGAAGATATTTCATCAGTGTTTGTGCGGGGGCTTTGGAAAGAATTATTTTTATTTACCTTTAATGCGGATAAAGGTGGTGGTGCACATGACTGGACATTATTCCCTACTTTTTCGACTGCCTGTGAGATATGTTCTACACTCGGATACTCCTACAAATATGAAAAAGAGTTAACCTGGTCTAAGGCGTGGAAACGTATAATGCGAACAATTAAAAATAAAAAACCTGTTATGACAAGGTGGAAACCGCCTGAACCATTTTACCCATGGTTCGTACTTGTGGCAGGGTACAATGAAGCAGGAGAAAAGGTTTATTTACATTGTTACAAAGGCGCTTTTTACGAATATCCTATTGAGAAGTTCAAGCAGGGTTGGGAAAGGGGTGCAATTTTCAAGTTGGTCAAGAAGAAGCAGAAAATTGATATTAAGGAAACGGTTTTACAATCTCTCAAACTGGGAATCGAGACAATGAATAAAAAGGAAGTGAGTTTTCCAACAGATAGAAAGAGAGGGGGTACTTTTAAATGCGGATTTACTGCCTATGAAGAACTTATCAATTATCTGGAAAAAGACCGTGATTATTCAAGTTTGAATATAGACAGCTTGAAGAAAATTGCTGGATGGGGCAGTTGTCATGAGGCAACATGCGAGAATACAAAGCGTCATTATATTGCAGATTACCTGCTTTATATTGCCAGGGAATTTAGCAGTGACAAACGCCGGTATCTTGAACGGGCATCAGAACTGTATCATAGTGTGGAATACCTCTTTGACAACTTTATGATAATACATCCTGGTACTGCACCGTGGAGCAGGCAGGGTTATAGTCATCTTCCGTCATTGGCTTCAGAGGATGATAACCTACGAAAGCAAGCCGTCAAAGATTTTCCTCGTGACATGAAAGAGGCTGCAGGAATTGTTCGCAAGATACTGTCGAAGGAAAAAGAAGCGATTGAGGAGATAGAGAAAGCGATTGATTGAGCACAAGCATACTAAATAGTGAGAAGAATAAGGGATGTAGGATGTAAACAAATTCAGAAGCTGTAATATAGAGATATATTCTAAAACCTCTTGATTTTCTACTTTTTTTTGATATAAAAATAACAAATATGTTTTTATGTTTCGACATGGTGAAGTAATAATATTAATAGCCTGTTTTTAGAACTAAAAAAAAAGTTG
>SOKM01000173.1 GCA_004375785.1 Candidatus Cloacimonadota bacterium
CTGTTCTTAAAGCATATTCATATAACTTATGACCATCCATCTTAAGGAACAATTCGTTGTCTTCATAATCAGGGTTATTTGATTTTCTCATCCATAGCATATAAGCATGTTCGAGGGTATCAGACCTCGCAGCATGGGACAGTATTCCAATAGACTCTCCGTTTGTTTTTGCCTCAACTATAGCAGCTCCTGCTCCATCTGAATATATCATACTGTCCCTGTCATGCGGGTCTGAAATCCTGGAAAGTGTCTCAGCCCCAATAACAAGAACTCTCCTTGCGTCACCTGACTTAAGATAATAATCTGCCTGTATTATTCCCTGTAGCCAACCAGGACAGCCAAAAGGGACATCATAAGCTATTGTCCTGGGGTTTTCTATCCCTAATTTTTGCTTTACTCTTGAAGCAATACTTGGGACAAAATCAGATCGTTTATTATCTGCCCTTACATCGCCGAAGTTGTGGGCAATAATTATATAGTCAAGACTCTCTTTATCGATCTTTGATGATTCCAGTGTATCCCTGGCTGCTTGAAAAGCGATATCAGAGGTAACAAGGTTATCTGTAACATACCTTCTTTCTGTAATACCTGTTATTTCTTCAAATTTCTTTATGATCTCTTCGTTTGTCTTGTCGATTCTTTTTCCAATAGAATCATAGAACTCATTCTTAAGAAAATCAGTGTTATGAACTACTTTTGTGGGTATATAACTACCCGTTCCAACAATAACGGTATAAATATTTTTGCTCATAGTGTTTTCCTTAAATAATTACATCGCAACTACAACGATTGCCAAATATATCGCTTATCTATTCTATAATATTATTTATTAAAAGTCAATAAGAAAATACGGATTGTCAAGGATACTGGGTCAGCTATGAGAAGACTCATTGCACTCCATAAAAAAACAACATCGTAATGAAGGGGTTCGTTGTATTTCAAATTTTTTCCTTGAATTTCAGTGGAATATGATGTATAAAAAAGGTGTATAAATTTTAGGTTGCCGGGGTGATGGAATTGGTAGACATAGCGGACTTAAAATCCGCTGCTCTTTTAGAGCGTGCCGGTTCAAGTCCGGCCCTCGGCATGTTTAACGGCAGTGAGTGAGTAGATGGGTAAATGAGTGAATGAGTGAATGGGAAAATGGCTCAAAGAGGGGTTAATGCGAGTTTCCTTTATCTTTTGAAGTAAGAAAATGTAGAGGGAGACGAAATGTAAGGAAGGAGAATTTACTTGTAGGAGATTGGTAGGTACAGGCTTTACCCCGTGTAATGCAAAATTTTTGAGGTAATATGTTATTACACAGGGTTTAGCCTGCGAAATTCTTTTACGCACCTTAAAAGGTGCGGCTACAAAGAAAAACAGTACTTCCAATTAAAGATTGCAAAATGAGATTGCCACGTTGCTTCGCTCCTCGCAATGACTAAGGGAAAAAAGATGAATAAAGATAATAAAAAAAGATGGCTTTTCTTTGCTTGGTCGTATTCGAGGCGGAGTGAGGATATTGCGGCGATAAAAGGTATAGAGTATTTTTATTTTCCAATAAGCCAGAAAATACGTTTTTTTCAGTTTCCTCTTCTTTTTGCAAAATCATTCTTTTTTCTTTTTAAAAAAAGACTGCAAGTAGTTTTTATTCAGCATCCACCAATTCATGCAATCCTTCCTGTCTTTCTCTATTCCCTGTTCAGCGGAGCACAGTATGTCATTGATTCACATATTACTCCCGGGACAACCCTTGTTGAGAAACCACATCATCACTTCTATCTTTTACTCCATAGATTCTATTCATACTACGCAACGGTTACACTTTTTCATAGTCATGCCATCCTTGAGCGAGTAAAAAGGTGGAGATGTGATTATATAGTCTTTGAAAATCTTGTTCGTGAATTAGGCTCAGAGTCACATTTTCCTGTTCAAAGAAGACCTGCCGTTGGAATGATTTCAACCTTTTCACCTGACGAGCATATATTAGATGTTATTGAAGCTGCAGGGGAATTGAAAAACGTTTCTTTTTATATCACGGGTGATAAGAGAAAGGTTGACAGTAAAATTCTAAGTAACACTCCAGAAAACATCTTCTTTACTGGATACATAAAGGGCAGTTATTACTATGAATTCCTTATGGCAATGGATATTGTACTTGTATTAACAGACAGAAAAGAATCTGCACTTCAAGGGGCATACGAAGCCCTTTCTGCTGAAACACCACTTGTTCTCTCAGACACTGAAACAATGAGATATTTTTTTCCTCAGGGTGTAATCTTCGTAAAAAATAATAAAGAAGGAATTAGAGAAGGAATAGAGAAGGCATTGAGAGAAAAAGGAAGACTTGGAAAAGAAATAAAACAATTAAAAGAAATAAAATTAAAAAAACAGAAGGGAAATTTTTTAAGGATAAAAAATATCTTGGTGTGAGGCTGGAAGCCTCACCTGTTAAAACAGGATTGTTCAAAAATCTTGACATTGTCTTTTTTGTGTGATATTTTCTTAATAATGAAAAGAGTATTTATAATAATAATTATCCTTTCTGTATTTCTTGTTCTGATAAGGGCAGAGGAGGAGGGGGAGATAACAGGAGCATCAACAGAAGAGGGGACTGAAGAAACGGTCACGGTAGAGAAAGACGCGGCTGCAGAAGATACTACAGAAGAAACAGTTGAAGATACAACAGCAGCAACAGACGAAAGAACAGAAAAAACTAAAAAAAAGGAGATTGAAGAAACCTCCTATTCAGCCAAGAAAATCGAATTCCTAATTGATGAGGAACTTATTATTCTTTCCGGTAGTGCTGTGACACAACATAAAGATATTACTGTGATGGCTGATACGATAGAATATAATATAAAGACAAAAATTGTTAAGGCGTATGGGCATCCTTTTCTTATAGAAGAGAACGACACGATTACAGGAAAGCTAATGGTTTATAATCTTGAGACGAAGAACGGAGTTATAATAGATGGTGCAACGAAGATAGAGAAAGGTTTCTTTTACGGAGATACAATTTTCAAGGTGGGAGAAAAAACCCTGAATGTTAAGTCGGGAAGATTTACGACCTGCCAAAACATTCCAGCACATTACACATTTTACTCAAAAAGAATGAAGGTTTACGGCAACGATATGGTTATTTGTGAACCTGTGGTTCTCGCAGTTCAGGAAATTCCTATCTTTATAATTCCCTTCTGGTTTTTCCCAATTAAAAAAGGACGACATTCTGGTTTTCTCTTTCCAAAGGTTGGTAAAGGTTCGAGTGAAGGAAGATATGTCAGGAATCTAACATACTTCTGGGCAACTAATGATTATTCTGACTTAACCTTTACATTTGACATATATGAAAAGAAGGGAATAAGAACAAATGTAGAGGGAAGATACATTGTAGACCCATTCCTTTCGGGAAATATGTCTGGTTCGTATATTAATGACACCTCAGTAAAAACTAAAAGATGGAACTTTTATTTGAATCACAGGCAAACACTTGCAAGGCGGTTAAATCTTACAGCACATGCAGATTTCATGAGTGATGTTAATTATAATGTGGATTATAGTGAGGAAGAAATAGTTCAGTTAAATAAGGAGATTGAATCCTATGTTTCTCTTTCAAAAAGCTGGTCCGGAGCAAATATGAACTTTCTTGTTAACGAAAAAAGAGACCTGGCTAAAAAAACAACGGATAGAAGATTGCCTCGTATCGGTTTTTCATTGAGCTCAAGAAGAATTATACCTGTTAAAAAGGATACACCTCCAAGATGGTATAACTCTCCATACATTTCCTATTCATCAAAATTTATCAACAAAATACACAAGGATGAAGATACAACTATAACCCATTACGGTTTAGCAAACAACTTTAAATTACAAGCACCTCAAAAGATCTTTTCATACTTTAATATTTCACCTTCCCTTAAATTATGGGAAAATATTTATGATGAAGACGCTGATGGTAACCGATACCAGGTAAGGTCGTACTATTCGACTTCACTTTCTTTTAATACTGTTATCTATGGTATCTCTAAAGGTGGTATTTCTAAGTTTGAAAAATTCAGACATATAATAAAACCCTCACTTTCCTATAATTACTCACCTGAGGAAGAGAACCCAGAAAAATATTACTCTCTTGAGGGAATGGGTGTTGGAAGTGCTCAGAAGAATCTTTCATTTTCTCTTTCAAATTTGCTCCAGACAAAAATGAAGCGAGGAGGAAAGGAGAAAAAAATAAACCTTATCAATATGAAAACAAGCGTATCATATAACTTCAAGAAAGATGAGGAACAGTTTTCAAACATAAGGAATACCTTTGAAATAGAACCTGTAAAACAATTCTCGACTCGGGTCGAAACGGAACATAGCCCTTACACAAGGGAACTAAAAAAATTCACTGTAAGGACTACGCTCAAATTTCAGGGCAGTCTTGTAAAAAGAGACTCATATGAAGTCGAAACAAAGGAAAGAAAAACATGGAGAATCAATGTAACACATAACTTTGTAAAAGGTATAGGTGAGAATATTGATTCACAGCAACTCTTTGGCGGGGTTAATACCTGGGTCACCAAAAACTGGAAAATTGGTTACAATACAAGATATGATTTTACTGAAAAAAGGCTCATCAACCAGAGTCTTTCTATTTACAGAGACATTCATTGCTGGGAAGCACAATTTTCATGGAATTCCTATGGCGGTAGATGGAAATATGATTTTAAGATAAAAATTAAGAAAATCCCGGAAATCAAAGTAACCAAAGGGGTTTTCGGGATTTTTATTCCATAAAAATTTACCTTCTAACATATTGAAAATTAACAAGATAGCTGAAAAGCCTTGAATTTATTGAATTTTTTACTTGACAAATTTATAAAAACCTGCTAAATTCAATACTGTAAAGACTTTTAAGATGAAAGGAGGTGAAGTAAATGAACAAGCAGGACTTTGTCGACAAGATTGCAAAAAGAGCAGGAGTTACAAAGAAAGAAGCAAAGGAATCGATTGATACTCTTTTTGAAGAAATCACAAAGGCTTTGAAGAAAGGACAGAGAGTGACTTTTGTCGGTTTTGGAACTTTTTCTACAAGAAGGAGAAAAGCAAGAAAGGGAAGAAATCCAAAGACAGGAGCAACTATCAATATCAAAGCGAAGAGGGTTCCAAAATTCTCAGCAGGAAAAGCATTGAAAAATGCTGTTAAGTAAAAGCTAATTTTGCAACAAAGGGGTAAGTCCAACCTGGACTTACCCCTCTTTTTTTACTATTTTATAAAGAGTATCTTTCTTGTTTTAGAAAAACTCTCCGTTTTCAGTCTATAAAAATAGATGCCATTTGCTACCTTTTTCCCTTCTTTGTTTCTGCCTTTCCATTCGGTGGTATAATGTCCTGGTTCCATTCTTTCATTCAATAATACCTTAATTCTTCTTCCCGATACGTCAAAAAGCTCAACGATACATTTTGTCTCTTCGGGAATGTCAAAGGCGATAAGAGTTTTTTTACTGAATGGATTCGGATAACATCTGTAGAGACGATAGCAATAGGGAGTATCATCAGGAGCTGTCATAATGCCGCCAGCTCCAGGGAACTGCATCAACCTTATCATCCAGTTGTGGATTGCCCAGTTATTCCAACCACTTGTATTGTTGTACCACCAGGAGCGTAAATTTGGTAAAAAATTATCAGCTCCAACACCTGGTGAACCAGGAGATGAAGGTGACCAATGTATAACAATCCAGAAGTCTCTCAGGGTTGTGACTTCAAATGAGTCAAAATTGAATTGTGCCCAGTCTGGAGCAGAAGGAGCACCAACGTTATAAACTTCCATTAATGGTGAAGTTGTATCTGGAAGCCCGAATGCATCATCACATAACTGCACATAATCAAAGGCATCCGTTGCATTGACATATATTCTTCCACCTGTAAAGTAGAAAGGTGTCGAAAGTGTCGGCGTGAACCTGACAGCAAATTTATTGTTATCATCTGAGAAACTCACGACATAAAATGCATCAGGTTTTCCATCATCATAGATTATCTCATAGCTGACATAAGTATTCTTTGATGCGACATCGTTCCCGGGATTTATATCGTCTGCAATACTGACCCTTAGTTCACATGTATAATTTCCGATATCACCAGGTGTTGTGGGACTAAACGTGATAGTGCCTTCTGTTTCCGGAGAGAGAGGAGAAGATTGGGTTGTGTCAACATAGACAGGTGTTCCAAGACTGTCTCTTATTGTGAAAACTGCCTCAATGGATTCTGTATATGATCCGTTATTATAGACAAGTACCTGTGGTGTTATTTCCATATTTATTGTTGTCTCATCGAAGGGTACTCCTATACTTCTTGCTTCTGCATCATGAAAACATTTTACATCAAGAGAAAGTGTATCATCTCCAGGATACTGGTCTCCTGCAAGCTCACACCAGGTATAAATCTTAAAATAGTTATATCCTGAGGGAGCCCAATCAGGGGTGAATATTTCCTGAACCTCAGCATACGGGGCAAGGTTTGATATAGATGATGAAGATGAGTAAACAACCATACCTGTTGAATCCTCAATTGAAAAATATACATTGAAAGATACGGTATCATCCCCATAGTTCTTGAATGTTGTTTTTGGCGAGATAACATTTCCCACTTGAATGAAATGACCAGGATTATCTATGGATTCTGTGGCTGCATTAAGAGAAGGGGTGCTTCCAACAAGGATTGAATATACCTCTCCACCATTTCCCATCTGGTATGCATGAACTGCCTTGCCACCGGTTGTTATATTTTCTCCATCCAATGAGATATCACAGTCAAAGAGTGAACCGGGTTCATCATTTCTTGTTACACCAATAATTGGTGTTGAATCATTTTTTGAATGAACAGTTAGTACATAGAAGGTTCCTGTTTGTGCTGTATCACCCCAGGAAGCAGCAGCACCGATAGACCCATTTCCTGAAAGTGAAACAGCCCTTACATAGGCGCCATAACTTCCATACCCCTGGTATGTCCACAGGGGGGTGGAGGATGATATGTCGAACATCACAGATTTACCGTTGCTGTATCCTGTTCCTGCCATAACCGTCGAGCCATCTTCTGCAATATCTACTGCAACTACCCAGGGACCTCCTATAGTACTCTGCCACATCTGAATGTAATTTGAGCCATTCCATTCATAAACAGTGACTTTTCCGTTAAAGTCACCCTTGACCACTCTATTCCCATCACCTGAGACATGAGCAGCAGTCTGTCCATAATTAGAAATAGTTTCCCTCAAGACACCGTTCTCAAAGATTGAGATAACATAATAGGTTGAAACAACTGCGATACTTCCATCAGATGAAAGTTCAACGCCGTAGATGCCATTACCCCTATCGAAATCTACTGCAAAGAGCGAATCCCCATCTGCATTAAAAACAAAAAGCCTTCCTGTTACCCCATTATCTGCAGCAGCAGCAGCGGTAGAACCATCACCTGATGCAGCACACCGACCGGATTTGAACCCCGGCGGATAGTTGTATACCTTTATTGGTATTGAGCACCCTTTATCCCATAACGTGAAAGGGGAACCGGAACTTGCTGCTACTATAAGATGACCGTCATCAGAAGATGCGACATCTATCTGCCAATCTGCAAGTGGCATTGAATAATTCCAGAGAGGATTTCCATCTCCAAGACTTCTGTAAAGTGAAACCCTTTCGTTGTTCAGCCACCATCCAGCAAAGATGGACATTCCGTCACCTGAGATTGTAACATTGTCAGCGACTGCATTGAGGTGATTCCTATCAACCCATAAAACCGTGGTGTCAGAATACCTGGTTGAGAATGATACAACACCACTTCCAAATGGTTCTTCTGGGATTTTTTCTTTTCCTGTGAATATGTAAGTGTAGGAGATAAGTTCACCTTTTTCGTTTGTCCTATACTCTGTATAGGTTCCTGGAAGATTTCGCTCCTCTGGAGTTATTCCTTGAAGCAGCGATACTATGATAAAAAGAAAAAGGATAGCAAGAATTCTTTTTTGCATATTTCCTCCTTTGTAGATTTTTTAGTTCTCTATTTTGTTGTTGAAATTTTGAGGATTTCGCCTGTCTTATTAACCAATACCCTTACAATCCTTTGCATCTCAAAACCGTCTTCTGTCTTTATGACCTTCTTAAAACTGAGTTTAAAAAGTTCTTCGGTAATATGTGTTTTTGGAAAGGAAATACCAAGTTTTTTGAATACTTCTGGTCCTGGTTCAATCTCAAGTCTCTTCTCATCAGGTTTAACATCTTTCATCTCAGGGAATCTTTTCTCTATTTCCTTCGTAATTCGTTTTATGATTTTTGTCTCTAATTGAATCATAATCACTCCTTCTATTGTTAATAATTGTTTAAAACAAGTTAATAATATTATAAATAAAATAATATATCCTGTCAAGAAATTTCTGCAAGAAATTATAGATGAATTAAGCCACAAAGACACCAAGAAAGATATATTATTGCCATGGATTATTAGGGAATAAAAAAGGAGCAGCCCAATGGAGGCTGCCCCTCTTTTAAACTTCTTGACTTTGTTATGACTATCTGATATAAAATGTGGTATGAGTGAAGCTTATAAGATGAAGGATATACCTCAAGAAGAGCGACCGAGGGAAAGGTTAATAAAAGACGGTCCTGATACATTAAAAAACCATGAACTTATTGCTGTTATTCTTGGTAAGGGCTCAAGGAAAGAGGGTGTGCTCTCCATTGCAAGAAGGATAATGGACGATTATGGAACAAAGTCCCTATCTGGTGAAAAAGATGTGAAAAGACTTACTGAAACGCTCAATCTTACTGAAATTCAAGCCTGTCAGATTATTGCAGCACTTGAACTTGGAAGACGACTCTTTGGTAAAGCGAGAAAGGAAACCTTTCTCAATTCACCCGGGGATGTGTTTAGCTACTTAACAAATATTGGAAAACTTGAGAAAGAAGTGATGCATGGGTTATATCTTGATGTAAAAAATAAACTCTTAAGAGACGAGGTTATTTCTGTCGGGACTGTTTCCTGCAGCCTTGTCCATCCACGAGAGGTCTATAAGCCTGCGCTTATTTACTCTGCAGTTGGTGTCATCCTTGTTCACAATCATCCATCAGGTGACCCTGAGCCAAGCAAAGAAGATATTGCTCTGACAAAAAGGCTAAAGAAGGTTTCCGAATATATTGATATTGAACTCCTTGACCACATTATCATAGGAAACGATGATTATATAAGTATGAAAAGTAAAGGGCTAATTTAATATTGATGAAGAAACTTCATTCAGTAATTGACGAACAAAAAAAGGAAAGGGTTCTCCTTGTCACTGTTTCCCGAAATCCACAGGAAAAATGGGAAAAGTTCGATGGTCTTGAAGAGATGGCTTCCCTTGCAGAAACTGCCGGGAGCGAGGTTGTAGAAAAACTTATCCAGAACAGAAAAAATTATGATGCTGCAACTTTTATCGGAAGCGGAAAGGCAAAGGAATTAAAAAAGATTTCAGGTGAATTGAATATTGATACTATTATTTTTAATGAAGAGTTAACGCCTTCCCAGAAAAGAAAGCTCGAAGATATTTCGGAAAGGAAAATTCTTGACAGAAGGGAATTGATTTTAGACATCTTTGCGCAACGTGCAAAGACAGAGACTGCAAAGATAGAAGTTGAACTTGCTCAGTTGAGGTTTAGGTTTCATATGCTGCAGGGTGCAGGTCTTGCGCTTTCAAGACTTGGAGGTGGTATAGGAACAAGGGGGCCGGGTGAGCAGATGCTCGAAGTCGATAGAAGACGAATACGAACTCGCTTAAGCCACCTTGAGAAGAAGCTCACAAGAATAGAGAAGAGTAAAAAGACACAGACTAAAAGACGTAGTAATATTTTCAGGGTTGCACTCATTGGTTATACAAACGCAGGGAAGTCAACACTTATGAATGTTCTTTCAGATGCAAAGGTTTTTGTTGAGGATAAACTTTTTGCCACGCTTGATGCTACAACGAGGTTGATTGAGATTGATTCTCTCCACAGGTTTCTCTTAACCGATACCGTAGGATTTATAAAGAATTTACCACCACAGCTTATTGCATCTTTTCACGC
The DNA here is from genome assembly GCA_004375785.1 of Candidatus Cloacimonadota bacterium. Classification (GTDB taxonomy): domain Bacteria; phylum Hydrothermota; class E44-bin80; order E44-bin80; family E44-bin80; genus E44-bin80. Next base: position 10,056 of record SOKM01000173.1, read on the forward strand.
TACGCTTAATGAAGCAATAGAGGCGGATTTACGATTGCATATAGTTGATGCAAGTTATGAAAATATAAACAGGCACATGGAAGCGACACGAAATATAATGAATCAACTCAGTATAGAAGATAAAAGGACCCTGATTGTTTTTAATAAAAGAGACCTGATTCCAACAGATGAGGTTGGTGAAAGACTTTTAAGGAAATATCCAGATTCTGTTATCATCTCTGCAAAGAACGGGGATGGAATCAAGTCGTTATTAAATGCAGTCCAGAAGATAATGGATGAAGATACAGAGGTGGTTAACCTCCATTTCGAACCATCTGATGGTAAGATGCTTTCCTGGGTAAGGGAAAGGGCTTATGTGTTCAAGGAGAAGAATGATAATGGAAAACTACTTCTAAAAGTGAGAATGAGAAAAAAGGATATTGAAAAATTCAGAAAACATTGATATTGCATCAATCATTGACCACACTTTGCTTAAACCCGATGCAACAGAGAAGGATATAAAAAAGGTATGTAGAGAAGCGCTCACATACGGTTTTGTATCTGTATGTATTAATCCATTCTGGGTAAAACTTGTAAGCCGTCTTCTCCAAAATTCTACCGTAAAAACCTGCACAGTGATCGGTTTTCCTCTTGGTTCGAATGCTCCTGAAGTAAAGGCTTTTGAGACAAGGAATGCAGTTATGAATGGTGCCGAAGAGGTTGATATGGTTATTAATATCGGAGCGCTGAAATCGGGAAAATACGAAGAAGTTAAAAGGGATATAGAAGGAGTTGTAAAGGCATCCGGACCACACGTTATGGTAAAGGTAATTCTGGAAACCGGATTGTTAACAGATGAAGAAAAGATAAAAGGTTCAGTTTTAGCAATGGAGGCGGGTGCAGATTTTATAAAAACATCAACAGGTTTTGGTCCGGGAGGTGCGACCGCATATGATGTTGCACTAATGAGGAAGGCAGTGGATGGATGTTTGGGTGTGAAGGCGGCAGGGGGAATCCGTTCCTATGAGAAAACAGTTGAAATGCTAAAGGCGGGTGCAACGAGGATTGGTGCATCTGCGAGCGTTCAGATTGTGAAAAGGCAAGGATAAAGTGAAGATAGGGGATGTAAGATGTACGATGTAAAAAGCCACAGGCTTCCACCTACACTGAAACTTCGGTGGACAGGTCAACCTGTGAAAGGATGTCATTGCGAGTGCTTCTTCTTGCTTGATTCATACAAAGCAATCCCATATTCGCTTTCTGTCAATATGAGATTGACTTCTCCCTCTGCTTCGATAGGCTTGTAATGACATAAAATTTTCTAACGATAATAACGAATTAAACGCTCTAAACGAACGAAACGCTACAAACGAACCCCATATGACCACGATATGATAGAAAGGAAAGTTAGTAGGCGTGGCATACGGGGCAGGCGTTACACTGTAATAGAACGCTTCGCTGTGACTAAACAAACCAAACAAACTAAATAGACGAAATAAACGAAATAGACCAAACAAACTAAATAGACTAAAGTAGGTTTCAAAAATGATTTTTACGGAGATTATCAAGAGGAAACGGGATGATTTTGCTCTGTCTCGTGAAGAGATAGTATCTGCTATTAGAGGATATACAGATGGTGAAATCCCCGACTATCAGATGTCCGCCTTTCTTATGGCAGTATTGCTTAAGGGAATGAATAAGGATGAGACAATGTATCTAACAGATGCTATGCTCAATACAGGTAGGATATTTGACCTCTCAAAGATTCCAGGAAGAAAGATAGATAAACATTCAACGGGTGGTGTAGGAGATAAGGTGTCCCTTATACTCGCACCACTTGTTGCAAGTTGTGGGGTGGCTGTCCCGATGGTTTCTGGAAGAGGGCTTGGACATACGGGTGGGACATTAGACAAACTTGAATCAATACCAGGTTTCAGAACGAGCCTTGAGTATAATGAGTTTTATAAAATCTTGGAAAAGATTGGCGTTGCTATGATGGGGCAGACAGATGAGATTGCTCCAGCAGATAAAAGCATCTATAGCCTCAGGGATGTGACTGGAACGGTCGAATCTATTCCATTAATCACTGCAAGTATACTCAGCAAAAAATTAGCAGAAGGTATAGATGGTCTTGTTCTCGATGTAAAGTGCGGAAAGGGTGGATTTATGAAAGAATTAAAAGATGCAGAAGCCCTTGCTACATCAATAACTTCCGTTGCGAAAGGATTTGGGAAAAAATGCGTTTCTCTTATCACGAATATGGACCAACCGCTCGGAAATTATGTGGGAAACAGCCTTGAGGTGATAGAATCTATAGAATGTTTGAAAGGAAATGGCCCGCAAGATCTTATGGAGGTAACATTGACTATAGGTCGAGAGATGTTGGTAATGGGTGAGAAGGCACGAGATAGAGATGAAGCTATGGTGATGCTAGATGATGCAATTAAGAGTGGTGGAGCACTTGCTCTATTCAGAAAAATGATTGAACTACAGGGTGGAAATCCTGAAGTCACAGATGACTACTCCATTCTTCCATTCTCTAAAGATAAAAAAGAAATAAAGGCACAGGATTCCGGCTGGATTTCAGAGATTGATGCATATGAGATTGGTGTTGTTAACCTCCTCCTTGGTGGTGGACGAAGGAGAAAAGAGGATGCAATCAATCCAGGAGTGGGAATTGTATTTGAGAAAAAGGTGGGGGATAGGGTAAAAAAAAACGAACCACTTGCCACTATCTATTATGATAAAGTTCTGGATGGAGAAATAGAACAAAGGTTTTCTTCAAGCATAAAAATCTTCCCTAAAGTAATTGAAAAACCTCCCGTTATTCTCGGTAGCCGCAGGCTTTAGCCTGCGAAGGCTTGTAGCCGCACCTTTTAACCCCATTAAAAACATTTTCTAACGGGGTTAAGGTGCGAAAAAGTCACTCATCTTTTTTTTATGTTCTTGTAACTCTGACACGTACACCATTTCTTGTCATAATCACAAGTTGTCCATCTACCTTTTTTTTATCCAGAGAGTTGAAGAGTTGTTTGAAAAGTTCTGTGGTTTTGTCAACAGTCATTCTGTATAGTTTGACTACAATTATTCCGTTGCATCGGTCTGGCGGAAATCTAGTAATACGAGAGAAATCTTTGTCCATTGTGAGAATTACGAGTTTATCTTTCACTGCCATCTCATATATTTTGTCATCAGATGCACCTGAAAGAGAGGAATTTCTAACACTTATTACATTATGTCCTTCCGACCTCAGAAACTCAATTATTGGTTCAAAAACATTCTCATTAGCAATAATATTCATATAATCACTCCAGCCTCTTCCTCTGTAAGAAATGCAGCATAGCTTATACAAGCCTCAATATCTTCATCTTTAAGATTGGGGTATGCTTTCTTTATGCCTTCATAAGTTTCTCCCGCTGCCAGTAAATCAAGAATGATGTGAACAGGAATTCGTGTTCCTTTAATACAGGATTTACCACTACAAATCATTGGGTCGCTATTTATTTTGTCTTCAAATTGCCTCATATATCCTCCGTTTTGCTTAATCTGTTTCCTTAATCTTGTTATTAGTTTTTAAGAATTCATACAATGCTATTTAACAACGAAATTCAACAAAAGTCAAGAAAAATTTAATTACAGATTCACCCCGATAGATAGACAGATATCTAACGGAGGCGGAGGTGTCTCCGCAGAAGACGGGGTGTGTCACAAAGTCACGCCCCGTCCCCATTCTTTTTTTGTTTTTCTCCTCTTTAAAACAAGGTTTTGTGAATGGAGCGAAGCAAAAAT
>SOKM01000149.1 GCA_004375785.1 Candidatus Cloacimonadota bacterium
TATTATGTATTTTGTCAACAACATTCTATGACCTTTATGCCCATTGCGAGCCATGTTACCATACGGTACATGGCGAGCCCTGAACCGTATGGTTCAGGGCGTGGCAATCTCTGTAGCGTTGGGGCTTGTCCCCAACATTAGTAAACCGAGATTGTTTTCCTTCGCGGAGTTTACCCTTGAGTGAAACGAAGGGCTCAGGACAGGCTCCGTTTGGATATTAGCAATGACAGCGTTTTTTGAAATGTAACGTAGTTGACTGAATATTTACCTACTACTCCAGAAAGCAAATGGGCAGACACACGGGTCTGCCCCTACAACTTATTTGCAGGCTAAAGCCTGCGCCTACCTTGATTTTTACATCATATCAGTCGGGTCGATGTCATATAGGATGTGAAGACCCCTGACCCTGTATTCATTCTTGAGTGGTAATAGGATTTTCTGGATGAGAAATGGCTTTCTGCATTTTAAGAGGAGATGGAAGCGGTATCTTCCCTTTAACTTTGAGAGTGGGCAGGGAGCAGGTCCAAGAACCTCTATCTTAAATTTTTCTTTTTTGATAGATTTTTTTATCTTCTCTGTAAGTTCATCTGAGGAAAATTTCACGGTTTTCTCATCCATTGATGAGAGGATAATTCTTGCAAGCCTTGAGAAAGGTGGATAATTAAGTTCTTTCCTTATCTCAATCTCTTTTCTATAGAACCCTTCAAAGTTATGGGATTGTGATTCCTTGATGGCGTAATGTTCGGGTGAATATGTCTGGACTACAACCTCACCACCGAGAATCCCTCTTCCTGTTCTTCCTGCTACCTGTGTTAGTAACTGAAATGTTCTCTCCTGTGCCCTGAAATCGGGGAAATTTATAACTGTGTCACTCGATATTACACCGACAAGTGTAACCTTTGGAAGGTCAAAACCTTTTGCAACCATCTGTGTCCCGAGAAGAAGGTCTGCTTCACCTGCTCTAAATCGGAAAAAACTCTCCATATGTGCCCATTTTCTTTTCATTGTATCGAGGTCCATCCTCATCACCTTTAATTCTGGGAATTTCTTTTCAAGATACTGTTCTATTCTCTGGGTCCCCATTCCCGCATAGAAAAACCTTATGCCCTTGCATTTGGGGCAAACTCCAGGTGCGTCCTCTTCATATCCGCAGTAATGACATTTCAGGAGTCTATCTTTTTTGTGATATGTCAGGGTAAGGTTACAGAATGGGCATCTTGGAGAAAACCCGCAGTCTCTGCACATAAGAAAGTTTGAGAATCCCCTTCTGTTTATAAAAAGTATAATCTGCTCAGCATTCTTGAGCCTTTCTTCTATTTTTTCCTTGAGAGTCCTTGAAAGAAGGAAATCTTCTTCCTGTCTCATATCAACAATCTTTACGGGTGGTAATTTTCTCTCGTCTATCCTTTCAGGTAATTCTATAAGTTTATACTTTCCTTTTTTTGTATTATTGAAGGATTCAATGGAGGGTGTTGCACTTCCCAGGATGCATACCCCTTTCTCGATTCGTGACCTTATAACAGCTGCATCCCTTGCCGAATAGAGTGGTTCCTTCACCTTTTGCTTGTATGTGCTTTCATGCTCCTCATCAACGATGATTGCACCAAGATTTTTCACTGGTGCAAAAACGGCAAAGCGAGCTCCTATAACAACCCTGTATTTTCCTTCTTTTATGCCCTTCCATACCTCCACCCTCTCTTTTTTTCCCAATCTGCTGTGGTATATTACAACCAGTTCACCGAATCGTGACTTAAAAACTTCCACTGTCTGTGCTGTAAGGGAAATCTCAGGGACAAGAATAATTGCACTCTTTCCTTTTCTCAAAACATCCTCTACTGTTCTCAGGTAAACCTCTGTTTTTCCGCTTCCTGTGATACCGAAGATAAGGAATGTCTCATATCTTTCATTCTCAATAGTCTCTCTTATTCTGCCCACTGCCTCTTTCTGTGGGTGCGTGAGTTTTGGTCTTGAAATTTTCTTTTTGGAAAGATAGGGGATACGTTGAGTAAAGGGAAGAGCAAAGAATTCAATAAGACCCTTTTTCTCAAGAGCTTTAAGCGAAGAGTATACATTCCCCGATTTCTTATAGAGCTCACTCTTTTCTATACCGTCATATTTTTGGGAAAGAAGGTTATAAATTTCCGCCTGTTTCGGAGCATTCTTTTCAAATTTCTCAAATATTTTTATATCAAAAGATGAGGTTAACTTAACTCCGCTTTTCCCCTCCTTTCTAACAGGCTGCATTTTTATTGCTTTCTCATATATAAGTCCCTTCCTTAACAGAAGGTTATACGCATCCTTTGAATCGTTGAATTTTCTTCTGATATAGATTTTTGATAGCGGTCTTTTCTTTAGTTCCTCGTATATTGCGAGGGCAGTATCATTTCCTTTTATCGCTTCTACATTGGTTTCTTTCACACAGGCAATGACCTTTTCCCTTATGGAAAGGCAAGAGGGGGTGGATGCACTAATCACCATTCCGAGAGGAGTAAGATAGTAGTTGGAGAGCCAGGTAAAGAGTTCAAGCATTTCAGTAGTAAAAAGAGGTTCAGGATTTACAATCTCTTTTATTTGTTTCACTCCTTCTGGTGCATTTTTGCAGAAACTAGTTATATATCCTGTAAGGTTTCTCCTCCCGAATGGAACGAATACAGGTAAGCCAAGCTTTATTTCAGAGATTAGATTTGTAGGCACACTGTAAATAAAGTTCTTTGGGAGAGGCAGCGGCAACGCTACTACAGTATACATACCTTCCTTGTATTTTAATTCAGCCATCAATCTCCATTCTCAACTCAACACACTTTCTTAGACGCTGATTTGCACAGATAAACGCAAACAAAATTGGTGCTCCTATTTTTTGACCTTGTCATACTGAACCATGCCCTGAACTTGTTTCATGGGTTGATTCAGTATCTCGGAATTTCCAGGATAATCTCCTGCCTGCCGCGTCGTTCCTTGCGGCTTAGGCAGGTCGGATTGGGTGAGGGAAAAGATACGATTGACTAATGCCATTTTCACTCTTTAAAAATATTTGTTGTTATATCATTGCTTAATGGTGTTCCAAATTTGATATGATATTTTATATCATTTTTTTCACAGAAGAATATCACTTTTTTAACCATTTCTTCATAAAATTCTATATTATTTTTCCATACTGAAAGAGTCTTTTTAGTCGGTACGATTTTTCGATAATTAAATTTGCCAAAAATAATTTTATTCGCAAATGAAATATTATTTAAGATTTTTTCAATATTTGCTGCTGTTTCATCTAATTCAGGTGTTGGATATGGTTCCAGACTAACCCAAGTTTTTAATCCATTATCAGACAAATTTTTTAAAGAACTAATTCTTGCTTCATAGGGTGCTGAGAAAGGCTCAAACTTATCTTTAAACTCATTATTCATTGAAATCAAAGTTATGCCATATTCATTTTTTGGTAAAAATCTTTCTCTGTCTAATATTTCATCAGGATAAACTCCTTTTGTTAGTGTAATTACTTTTATATCATCTTTATTTAACCTTTTAATTATCTTCAATGTCAATTCCTTTACTTCTGGTACTAAATTTTTCTTATCAAAGTTATACATAAAAGGGTCGCTCATAAAACAGAGATGAACGAAATCGATCTTGTTTTTATATTTAGGGATTTCTTTTTCTAAGAGTTCTAGCGCATTTTCAACTATTCTTGGCTTTCTCCAGTCTTCATAATCTTTAATCCAGCCAAATTTCTTTGCCATCATCATTGCATAACAGGGAAATCTACATC
>SOKM01000338.1 GCA_004375785.1 Candidatus Cloacimonadota bacterium
CAAAGGGAGAATTTGAAACATTATTAATGGAAAAGATAAACAAGATTAATCAGGTTGAAGGCATTATTAATTGCTTTTTTAGATTAAAAGATGGTAAGATTATTAAAACTCCTCAGTTAGTTGGTAATATCGACGATGTTTTACCTTTGCTTGATTCTTTACTTGGTTCAGTTAAATCTACAGCTCGTGAGTTGAAAATGGGGAAATTAAAAATAATTCTGATAGAGATAGATAGAGGAGTTTTCTATATATTTGAGAAAGAGGAATATGATTGTTTTCTACTTTCTCATAACACTGGCAATTTCGGACTTCTTAAGGCAATCCTTCCCAGGATATTGGCTGAGACCTCTACCTGACTGATGGAAAGAGTAGCGTTGGGGCTTGTCCCCAACAGACAGAAACGGAGAATGGGTGAATCGGAGAAACGGTGATGAAACCAAGGAAAAATGTGGAGTGAATAGTGATTGTAATTAAAAAGGTAAAAAATGCACTTGATGAAATCTTGAAGATTGATAGGGTTCTGGCTGTGACCATTTCCAGTTACGAAGGGTTAGTGGTTTTTGAAAAAGGTGTAGAGGCTGTTAACAAGAAGAAATTGAGCGTGGAAATTGCAAAAATCGCAAAGAATATTAAATCTCATCTTTCAACCGAGGTAAAAGAAGGAATAATCCTATGCATATATTATGAAAAATATGAACTCTTCATAGGTTTTTTTGAAAACTTTATAATCTCTTCTCTTTGCGATACGAATGTAAATATGGGATTCCTGAAAATCAAGATGAGAAAAATAATTCCTCAAATTCAAACTTCTCTATAGGTCGTTCAATTAAATAGGAGAAAATAATGCCTCTCGGGGAAAGGATAATTCTCTCAGAAGAAATATCCGATAAACTGAATAGTTTTCTGAAAGATTTTAATGAGAGTTCATTAACAAGAGCGGCTCTCCTTATTACAAAAGGCGGGCAGTTGTTGAATCAGAGAGGTATCTCTACGAAGAGTGGACGGCTTTTTTCAATTGTTTCCCTGGTTTCAGGAATTTTCAGTTCTACCCAAAAACTCTCAATGCTCATTGGAGAGTTAGAATTCAAGAATTTTTTCCAGGAAGGCAAAAGGTATTCAATGTATTATTCTTTGCTTGTTGAGCCATTTGTTTTTGTAACAATCTTTGATGAAAAAGCACTTCTTGGTGATATTCAGTTAAAGGTTGAAGAACTTGAAAAGAAGATAAAAAAATTATTGATAACGACTATCGGCGGAGAGGTAGGAAGTCCATTTTTCACTTTAACATCACTAACAGCAGAGGAAGCATTCATAGATCTTTTTGATTTCAATGTTTAATTTACCATTTTCCTATTTTCACTCTTTCGCTCAATGATTTCCAAAAAAGCCTTATTATGAGAAAACTAAAGGGGTTCAACCCAAAATATATTTCCTGGATTTCAATTATACTTGCAATTCTTATGATTACCACTTCTTTTCTGGTCATTAAGAGGATTGAGGCAAGTCTGCTTCTTATTCTTGAAAAAGAAGGGTATGCACTCCTGGAGAGTTTAATTACAAGTAGTGAAAACAGTATCAAGGCGACAGACATTGCTGAGCAAATCCTCGAGGACAGACTGCTTGATAATGCAAAAGCGATTGACCAGATGAAGGAGCTGAATAAAGAAAAATTACTTACAATCGCAAATGAGACTCATCTTAAAAAAATAGATGTTTTTGATGGCAAAGGTAATGTTTTAATAACAAGCTCTCTTTATAGTCCAGAAGATATTTCACCTCCTTCTGCTCTACATTTCATCTTCTCAGAGAAAAGTAGAATAATGAGTTTTAAGACTGAAGAAGGTGATTTTGCAGTTGCAATAAAAAGACTTAATTCTTCTGATGTTATTGTTTGCTATGCAGATGCGAAATACATCTATAATTTCAAGCAGTCGATAGGTATCGGAAATCTAATCCAGAAAATTAGTAAGGAATCCGGAATTGAATATATCCTTCTTCAAAACGAAGAAGGTATAGTATTCGCAACTAAAAACATTGAAAAAATGAAGAAAATATCAAACGATACCTTTTTGAAAAATGCTCTTCTTTCCAACAAAAAAGCCAGTAGAGAATTTGATTTTGAAGGTAGAAAAGTGCTTGAGGTTGTTAAACCCTTCTCCATTGCTCATACACCTTATGGAGTCTTTAGACTTGGTCTCTCGTTGGAAGACTACAACTCTGTTCTGCATGACACAAAGAGGCATATAGTTATTCTTTCCTTATTCCTCTTTTTTATTGGTTTTGTCATAATTGGTTTCATTGTCACCGGGCAGAATTACAGGCTCCTTAACGAATCTTTCAAGCAGATGGAAATATTCACAAAAAAAGTTATGGATGGAATAAATAGTGCAATTGTTTCAATAGATAAAGATTTAATTATAACTTATCTAAACAAAAGAACAACCAGCATGTTTTCCTTAACAGGGGAGGGCTTTCTGGGAAAAAATTATAAACTATTTTTCCCACAGGACGAACTTCTGCTTGAAAAGAGTATATCTCTAAAGAGGAATATTGATGAAGTTGAAAAGGAGTATGCACTTCCGTCAGGAAAGAGGATATACATTGGAATTACTACCTCTCTCTTGAGCGATGAAGAAGAGAGAATTACAGGAGCAACTGCACTCGTTAGGGACCTTACTCTTATTAAAAAGTTGAAAGAGGACCTTCAAGAAAAGGAGAGGTTGAAGACGATAGGTGTCCTTGCATCCGGTGTTGCACATGAAATCAGAAATCCACTTAATGCGCTGAGGCTTTCTATTGGAAAATTAAAGAGGGATGATGAGAGAGGAACAGATAAACTTCTGAAAATTATCACAGATGAAATAGGCAGGATTGAGAAAACTGTCGAAGATTTTTTAAGTTTCACAAGACCTTTCAATTTAAGACTTAGTGAAGTAAAGTTAAACCATATTCTCGATGAAATAATATCTCTTATGGATGGAGAGGCATCGGATAAAGGTATAGTATTAAAAAGGGAATTTGAGGTTATTCCTATTGTTTATGGTGATGAAACTGAATTAAGGAAGGTCTTTATGAATATCATCAGAAACAGTATTGATGCAACTGATGATGGTGGAGAAATTGTTTTAAAAACAGTCTCGGATAACAAAAGTGTAGAAGTGAGCATAAAAGATACAGGGATTGGAATTTCAGAAGAGGATGTAACACGGATTTTTGATCCCTACTTCACTAAAAAGAAGGCTGGAACCGGACTCGGTATGAGTATTGCAAAAAGGATAATAGAAGGACATAAAGGTAGTATTAGTATTGAAAGTGAGATAGGGAAAGGAACAGAGATTACCATAAGACTCTCGGTAGGGTAGGGAGGAAAGATAAGAGATAATCGATTAGAAATAAGGGATGTAGGATGGAAGATGTACGATATTGGTAGGTAAGAAATTGGGATCAGCACCACAATTTATTGTGGTGACCGATTTATCGTGGTGATGGAATTAAAATGATTAAAATATTGATTGTTGAAGATGAAAAAAACCAGAGAGAGTTACTCTCTTCATCCCTGAAAGATGAATATGAGACAATCACTGCAGCTTCCGGGAAAGAGGGATGGGATATCTTTGAGGAAGACAGAACTATCGGGATAATTATTTCCGATTTTAAGATGGAAAGTATGGATGGTATTGAACTTTTAAGGAGAGTTAAAAAACTTGACCCTGATGCTATATTTATTCTTATAACCGCTTATGCTTCCGTCTCTTCAGCTGTTGAGGCATTGAAATTAGGTGCATACGACTATATTACAAAGCCAATAGTTATTGAAAAATTAAAAACAATACTTAAAAGAGCGGTAGAAAACCATTTCCTTCTTATTGAGAATCGTGAACTCAAAGAAAAACTTAAGATGCAGTATTCTTTTGAAAAAATAATTACAAAAAGTCAGAAAATGAAGGAGATATTAAGCATCGTTTCAAGGGTCGCACGGTCAAAGACAACCGTGCTTATTACAGGAGAAAGTGGAACTGGGAAGGAGTTAATTGCAAGAGCAATTCATAATGCAAGTGCTCGAAAAGAGCAGCTCTTTATTCCTATAAACTGCTCTGCGATTCCAGAAACTCTTTTTGAGTCAGAACTTTTCGGTTATAAGAAAGGCGCTTTTACAGGTGCGGTAAAAACTAAAAAAGGAAAACTTGAAATTGCAAATGATGGGACTGCATTTTTTGATGAGGTGGGTGACATTCCAACGAATATCCAGGTAAAACTCCTGAGGTTTCTCCAATTTGGGGAACTCGTTCCGCTTGGAAGGGAAACCTCGTTAATTGTTGATGTAAGAATAATCTGTGCAACCAATCAGGACTTAAAAAAGATGATAGAAGAAGGGACTTTCCGTGAAGACCTTTTCTACAGACTCAATGTTGTTGCAATTCATATTCCTCCTTTAAGGGAAAGAAAAGAGGATATTGCACTTATAGTAGAGCATTTCATTAAAAAATATGCGAAAGTGAGTGGAAAAGATATTGATGGTATCTCAAACGAGGCTATGAGACATCTCTTCTCTTATAACTGGCCTGGAAATGTAAGGGAACTTGAGAGTGTTATTGAAAGGGCAATTGTGATGTCGAGAGATAATATTATAGATGTTGACGACCTTCCCATATTTCTTAAAGAGAATGAAGAAGAAGAGAGTGACCTTTCTCTAAAGATATTAGAAAAAAAGCATATAGAAAGGGTACTTGCTTCATTAGAAGGAAACATGACAAAGACTGCAGAAGTGCTGGGCATACACCGCAACACCCTGATGACCAAACTGAAGGAATACGGAATCAAAAAGTAAACTTCCGATTAAGAAACAATCTCGGTTTCATAAAACAACAGGCGAGGCATCTTGCCTCGCATTGTGGAGTAGCAGAGCTTGCTCTGCGCCTTTGGAGTTAATCAAGTCTGCGAAATGAAAGGGTGTCGAGAAGACTTGACTCGATTACACAAACTTCTCACCTGCCGAGAACAACTTCTGTTGTTGCAGTGCTTATATCTTTTTCTATTTCGCATGGAGGCAGAATGAATCAAAAAAAAGAGATAATTGCAGTTTGTGGTCTTAACTGCGCCAAATGTGACATTTTTGAGGCATCAAATAATTCTGAAATAGCACAATCCATTTCAGACTGTGAAGGTTTCCCCTGTGAGAAACTTGTCGAATGGTCTAAAAAAGATGAAAGGTACACAGAAGCATTAAACCATCTTAAAGAGATGAAAAAAGAATTGTAGGAGCAACCTCTTGGTTGCAATATTTACTTTCTCTTTACTCCGTTTCTCCGTTTCCCAGACGTTTTCTCTTCTCTGATGCTCTAATACTCTGATATTCTGATGCTCTGATTTCTGCCTACTGCTTACTACATACTCCATACTGGGTTATTTCTCTCTTCTCTCTTCCCTCTTCTCTCTTTTATTTTCTCTTTATCCTTTAACCTTTATCCTTGTCTTTTTTTCTTCTGCCAACTTTCCTCTCTCTTCTCTTTTCTATCAACTCTCTACTCTCAACTTTTCACTTTTTACTTTTGACTTTTAACTTGTATTTTTTTCTCTCCTCACTCTTCTCTCTTATCTCTGAAAAATTATTTTCCGTGTCATCTGTTTTTCTTCTGTTTTTAACTGCACAAAGTATACTCCACTCGGTAAATTTTTGAAAGTATAAGGGGTTTCATTCATTCCAATCTCAGCCTTTCCAGAAAAGACATTTTCTACCAGACGGCCGGATGCATCATATAATGCTATTACCACTTCACGTCTGTCCGGCGAACGGTATCTAATCTTTAATACATCCCTGCTGGGGTTCGGGTACAATTTCTCAAATGCAAAAGACTTAGAAGGTTCTATGTACTCTTTGCTCTCAAAAGAGTAAATTTCAGGAGGTTCATTTGGAACAAGCGTAACCAGTGAATAATTTGGGATTTCTGCCCAGAAAAGCAAATTATTATCGAGCGGTTGCGATGCCACTTCCCATTTTTCTGAGGTGGGAGTACTGGGAAAATAATAAAGAGTGTAATAATTCGTGTTAATATCTGCATAACGCAATGCCCATAAGGTCGAGCCGTCTGTCAAAACAAAATTGAGAGTTGCATAACCAGGTAGCTGTGCAGTCAGATTAGTTATAGCTATCTTTATGCACCTATCGATTGAATAAGAAGGATATTTATCAATTGTTTCGATTATATAAATTGCATAGAGGTCAGAATCAAGAAAATTAGGATTATAATCAGGCGGATTTAATGTTAGATAAGTTGAATCAATAAGTGATAAGAGAACACTTGTGCTTATTGTTCCGTTATGTGCAAAAAGCATATCAAAATACCTTGAACTGTCTATTGCTGTTCTTCGGAAAGGATGAGGATTTGGTAGTCCACCTGTTGGACCACTCGAGCTTTTTCGCACATGGGCAACGCCGCCATTCTTAATACAATTAATCATCTCATCAACTGTATTGTTATATCTTGGGTCTTCCAGTGCTCTTGGCTCTCCCCTCGATATTACCGGTAATATTCCATTTTCATAAGGAGATACATAGTAACCAATTCCCCAGCCGTCATTGTTTGTCCAACTTAATCCTTTCAGGGAATCGAGATGGCTTCGGACATCCGTTTTCCACTCAAGTGTTAGCTCGCCTGTAAAAACCATTCCCCAGAATCGACAATTATGTGTTGAATGGGAAACAGAATTAAAAGAGATAATGTGGCTTAAAAATAGAAAAGATAATCCACAAATAATTGTAAAGATTACTCTCTTTCTTACCAATTTCCTTGCCATAAATAACTACTATCATAATTTGACGTCTTTGTCAAACATTTTTTATCTTCTTTGTCATTGCGAGTTTATCTTCTTGCTTGGCTTATGCGAAGCAATCTCATATTAACATGGTTTATAGCAATTAGCCATATGCCATAAGCTAATCCGTGTAAACGGATTTCGGTAGCCGCAGGTCCTGTTCTGAGCGAAACCGAAGGATCAGCCTGCGAACAACCAAAAAAACAGGCGAGGCTTCCAGCCTCGCCTTTCAATTGCAACCCCGTGGCTTGCCATAATCTATTTTTATTTAATTAAAATTATTTTCTTGTTTTCTATTCATCTCTATTATCTCTTGAGTTGTAATCATCTCAATTTAATTACTTTCACTGCATTTATTCTTTCAGACTTCAAAAAAATAAATCCCTGCTTTTTACAAAGTTCTTGACAAAAGAGAAAATAGGGTGTAAATTATAGAAAGAAATGACAAGAGAAAGACAGGTTATTATAAGTTATGGTTATCACTTCGAAGGATGAAAAACCATGATTATTAATAAGGAAATTGTAAAGAAAAACCTCGATCTGTTTGCTGAATTTATGAAGTACGCATTCGAGCATCCAGAGATATTAGAGAAAATACCCCCGGATGGTGAATTAGTAATTTTGCCTGAAAATGACCCGATACTTTATGAAAAAAACTTAGAGACGGTGAGGAAATTGAGAAACGGGGGCAAGAAGGTTGCAGTTTTTAAAATGGAACTACCCAGGACAAATGCTCCTAAATTAGCTGAGAGCATCGTATAGGAACAAGGGCAAAAGGATTGATTTCTTTTTTTTTCAGTTTTTGCTTTATGGCATAAAAAAACTTTTGCCATTAACAATATGCCATACGCTAAAATGGCGGTTCTTTTCTGCCATTTTCATTGGACACCTATAGGACACCAAAAATTTTTCTCTTATAATAAAAAAACAGCCTCCAAAAGGAGGCTGTTTTTATCCTGATTCTTCTTTATTATTTTACCAAAATTATCTTCTCTACAGCAACAAAATCACCAGATGAGAGTTTTGCAAAATAAATAGCAGGAGTAACTTTTTTACCCACATCATTTCTTCCATCCCAGGTTACAGAAGTGATGGGTGAAGGGTGAGGAGTGAGAAGTGAAAAAGATTTAACCAACCTCCCACTCACATCATAGATTTGTAATGTCATTTTTTTCTTATCACTGGGCACTTGGCACTGAACACTAATCACTGTAGTGAAAGGGTTGGGGCAAACTGCTAATTGCTCATTGCTAATTGATAATTGATAATTTGAGACTTCCTCTATCCCAGGTCCAACATATTTACATATCCAGACTTTATCTGGTGCATTGGAGGCACGGTCAGAAAATATTATTTCATTCCTACCGTCACCATTAACGTCACCTGCATCTGCAACTTTATATCCAAAGTGCATACCATCTCCTCCTATCGCAAAAGCATCACAGATAGTATCAAAAGGTGATCCTCCCTGAAATAGATAGACCTTTCCATTCAAAGAATCACCATAATTACGAGCCCCAACAAGTAAGTGTCTATTTTGATCACCAGGGAAAAGTGGTCCCACTCCATCGAATGAACCAAACCAATTATTGTGAGATAAACCAACATCTGCAAATACATAATCATATAAACTATCAAGGTTGTTCGCTCCTCTATATATAAGGATAGTATCATCACTTGACCTGCCAACCGCAAAATCACCATAGTTGTCTCCATCTATATCTCCGAGCATACCTAACTCATCACCAAAGAATCCACCAGGTCCTCCAAACTCTAAATCTGGAATGGAGTCCATCAGATTCCCACCAAAAAAGACATACACCTTTCCATTCAAAACATTATACCCTTCTGAGCCAACTATCAAATCATCATACTCATCTCCATTTATATCAAATCCTCCTGAAATCTCACAGCCAAAAAGTGAATTGAAGGGTCCAGAATCCTCTCCTACAAGAATAACATCTGGCATTGTATCAGGATTTGGTGAGCCATAAAATATATATACCATACCATCGACATTCACAGTTGGATTGGCAACTGCTATATCTCCATATCCGTCATTGTTAAAATCTCCTACTGTAACTCTCCTTCCAAGATCAGAATCATATGAACCTGTCTTCTTCCAGTCCGGGATACTGTCCATACTTTCTCCGCCCAAAAAGACATAAGCCCTACCCCAGCAATGACCACCTAATATTTAGAAGAAAGAGTAGGATACGTCTTAACAGTAATTAAAATCTTTAAATAAATTTTCTCCATTTGAATTATAAATTGCTGACAGGACAGTCTAAATCAGACAATTTTGTGAGTGCTTCTATTATTTTGCTTCGGTGACACATAGAGTGATCTTGCTCAAAACATGTTAATGCGATTCTTCTATATTTTCGCAATAATTCTTTTATGTATGAAATTTGGCGTTGCTTTGAGTTATATACATGAGATAAATATTCTTTGAAGAGTTTTTCATAATTTGACTTTTGGATAGCTTCTTTTCGTTGATTAGACTCAATCCCTAAATCTGGAATATGCTCATATTTAATGTTGACTTCGCCGGTTACTTTCTTTAATTTCTTTTTAGAAAATCCATATTTCCTACTAATGGCATTTTTCCTGACATCACATAAAAGTCTTACATTATTCTTTATTAAAATATTGAGATATTCATCCAACGTTCGACCTTCATAACCAATAGTAAACATTTTAGTTGAATTGTCAGTATTTCTACTATTTTTAATGGTAGTTAACTGTTTTTTACTCATATGTTTTCTTGCAATTTCACTGTTTATGGCATAATAGGGATAGTTTGAATAAATATGCCTGATTAATCTGCGTCTTTTAAGATGACCAAAACTCTTTTTGAATTGAATTATCAAATCTCTGTCGACATCTCTAAGCATTGATAAATAGTCTACATTTCTTTTCAGTACCCATAATTCTTCATTTTCTAATATTCCATACTTAGTCAATGTTCTTTTGTCAGCATATGATATAAAGGAAAAGCAGCCATATTTATAGGGAACAAAGTGGTAGTAATTTTTATTAGAGTTTTTAGTGAATAAAAAAAGATATTTTTGAAAATCAGTGTTTTTAACTTTTCCACCTAAGTGTTGTAGTAATGACAATAAAACTTTTTGTCTATAATACATTAAGTTCTCCAGAATGACAAAACATTTTTATTTTGTCCAACATTATCTTTCAGTTTATTACAATGATAATAAAAAGTCAAGGATTTTCTAATCTAAATGCACAAAACAAGAGCACAGGTGTAATAGTGAAATTAAGGAGAGTTGACACACCCCGTCCTATACCATACGGTATAGGACACCCCTCTTTTTAGAGGGGACTACACCTCTAACCACGATACGATGCTGTGCATCTTACGTGGCAGGCGGGGTAAACAAAAAGCGAGGCAAGATGCCTCGACTGTTGTTCAGACACGCATGCTAAAGCCTGCGGCTACTTTATGGATTTGAAGATTTTGCGGACCTGTTCAAGGTCTATCGGAGTATCGACACCTACTGTTGGATATTTTGTTTTGACAACCTTGATTTTGTAATTATTTTCAAGGATTCTTAACTGCTCGAGTTTCTCTATTTCTTCAAGTTTAGATTTTCTAAGATTAATGAATTTATATAGAAAATCCCTTCTGAATGCATAAACACCTATGTGAATTAAAAAAGTGTGAGGAATATTATCTCTTGCAATTGGTATGGGCAGACGGGAGAAATAGAGAGCAAAATCATTTTTATCCAGCGTTATTTTTACTGTATCTAAATTTTCTACTAATGGGTCATAAAAGGATACAACACTCGCAAGCGTTGACACTTTGAGGTTCTTATCCTGCAACATTGATGTACATAGTTTATTAATTGCGCGAAAAGAAATAAGAGGCTCATCAGCCTGAATGTTAAGGATAATATCACACTCTATACCCTTTGCTGCTTCAGCAACCCTTTCCGTTCCTGTTTTATGTTTTTTAGATGTCATCAGTACCTCTGCACCAAACCTTTCTGCTGCTTCTTTTATTCTTTTGTCATCAGTAGCAATGGCAATCCAGTCCAATTTTTTTGCTTTCTTACTTCTTTCATAAACCCATTGTAACATCGTTTTACCGCAGATTTCGCCTAACACTTTACCGGGAAATCGGGTAGAATCGTATCGAGCAGGAATAATCCCAATAATTTTACTCGGTCTATTCTCTTTCAAATTTTCTCTACCTTCAATCAGATTTTACTTGTCTGACTCTGGTTGTTCCGATGTTTCATCCTCTGTTTTTGTTTCTTTTTCTTCTGGCTCTATTTGTTCCTTGTCATTTTCTTCAGTTGCTGTATCAGTTTGTTCTTCTGTTTCCTTTTCAGTTGCTGTATCAGTTTGTTCTTCTGTTTCCTTTTCAGTTGCTGTATCAGTTTGTTCTTCTGTTTCCTTTTCAGTTGCTGTATCGGTTTGTTCTTGTGGCTCTTCTCCCTTTATTATATCTTCTTTTTCTGTTTTGAGATAATCTTTATAATCCAGTCTCAATAGTTCTTTTTTAGCATCTTTTTCGCTAAGTATAATCCTTCGTGTTTTCGTATTGATGTCAATTATCTTCAGGTCGATTACTTCACCCAGACTGCATTTTTTTCCTGATTTATCAAAATCTTCTTTGTGAGAATGTGCAAGAGGCACAAACCCTCTTATCTTATTATTCAATTCGACTATGAGTCCTTTCTCAACTATTTCAATTAATTTTCCTTTTACAATTGCACCAGGCTCTATATTCTTCGCAAGAGTCTCAAATGGGTCTTTCATAAGTTGCTTAATCCCGAGTGAGATGCGTCTCCTTCTTGGGTCTATCTCAAGGACAATGCATTCTACTTTCTGTCCCTTTTCTATGAAATGTTTGGGGTGTTTCACCCTTTCTGTCCAGGAGAAGTCAGAGATATGAATAAGACCATCTATGCCGTTCTCAATTTCAACAAAAGCGCCAAAGTTTGTAAGGGTTCTAACCTTTCCAGTGATTTTAGTTTCGACGGGATATTTCTCCTCTATTGCTTTCCATGGGTCTGGTTCGAGCTGTTTTAACCCGAGAGAGATGCGTTCTCGTTCTTTATCAACATCAAGGACTACTGCTTCAACAACATCTCCAATTGCAAGAAGTTGCGATGGGTGTTTTATATGTTTCGTCCAGGACATCTCAGATATATGAATGAGGCCTTCTACACCCTTTTCAAGCTCAACAAAAGCACCATACTCGGCTATTGAGACTATCTTTCCACGTACTTTCTTTTCCACCGGGTATTTTTCTTGAACATCTTCCCATGGGTAAGGATAAAGTTGCTTCATTCCAAGTGAAACCCTTTGTTTGTCAGAGTCATATGCAATTACCTTTACCTTTATTTTATCTCCAATTGCTACCAGTTCTGATGGATGTGAGATCCTACCCCAGGACATATCAGTAATATGAAGAAGTCCATCGATGCCGCCCAGGTCAACAAAGACTCCAAAGTCAGTAATATTCTTTACAATACCTTCCTTTTCCTGTCCCTCCTCAAGTTCTGCTAAGAGTTTTTGTTTTGCTTTCTCTTTTTCTTCTTCGAGTATTACCCTTCTTGAGACAACAATATTTCTTCGTTTCCTGTTAAGTTTAATGACCTTAACCTTTATCTCTTGTCCAATGAGTCCATCTAAGTTGCTGACGGGATGAAAATCAATTTGAGAGCCAGGTAAAAATGCTTCAGCTCCACTTACATTGACAATCATTCCACCTTTCACCCGGCGAATAATTTCGCCTGTAACAGGTTCCTGACTTACCTGTTTTTCATAGATGAGATCCCAAACTTTCATGAAATCAGCTTTTTGTTTCGAGATAACGGCAAATCCATCGTCATCTTCAATGTCTTCGAGGAAAACTTCTACATCATCACCAACATTTACCTCCTCAGAATCTGAAAAATCGCTTAGAGGGATGCATCCTTCAGATTTAAGTCCGAGGTCTATGATTGCATCCTTTGAGGTAAGTTTGATTATTTTTCCTTTGACTATGCCCCTGTTTTTTATATCAATAAGATGTCCGTTGTAAAGTTCTTCCATTTCGCTCCTTGATAATTGTGGGATGTCAAAGATAGCAGTACTTTTAACTTCTGTTGATTTGTTTGTTTTTTTAGATTTTGATGTTCTTTTATCTGGCATTGAACAGTTCCTCCTTATATTATAATCTCGATCCTAACGGATCGGAAATCTTATCCTTCATCAATTCCAAATAAGAAATTACTTCTCTGATTACATAACCTGGTGTTGAAGCACCAGCAGAAATGCCAATGATATTTTTTCCTTTTAACCATGCAGGGGCTATGTCTGTTGATCTTTCTATATGATATGTAGGTTTACCCGTTTTCCCTGACAGCTGTACAAGGTGAGTTGTGTTTGCACTGTTTTTGCCCCCAATGATTATCATAATGTCTGCCTTTTCAGCAAGTTCAAGGGTGGATTTTTGACGCTTCTGAGTTGCTCCACATATTGTATTATATATCTTTATTTCTTTTCCTATTTCAAGAATTTTCATAACAAGATACTGAAAATATTCCATTGATTGAGTTGTTTGAGTAACTATGCCAATTTTCTTTTTTGTCTTCAATTTTTTTATATCAGATTCTTTCTCAACAATAACAGCTTTTCCGTTTGTATGCCCGACAATCCC
>SOKM01000132.1 GCA_004375785.1 Candidatus Cloacimonadota bacterium
GTTTTTTAAAAAATAACAACATTTCATGACCTTTATGCCCATTGCGAGCCATGAATCGCATGTTTCATGGCGTGAACTTTCGACGAAGGAGAAAGAACGACGACAAGCAGGGGGATAATGAACATAGTGAGGAGTCAATCTCTGTAGCGTTGGGGCTTGTCCCCAACATTGAAAAACCGAGATTGCTTTCCTTCGCTGGAGTTTACCCTGAACCATACGGTGCAGGGTTTACCCTTGAGCGAAGCGAAGGGCTCAGGACAGGCTCCGTGGAGTTTATCCTGAGCCTGTCGAAGGGATACTCGCAATGACACTCTTTCAGGAGAATGTAACGGGGTTTACTTATTATTTACTTTTTCAGAAATCTCTTGTTTTTCTCTTGACTTTCCTCTATCTTCCTTTTATAATGCAAAAAATTTTGATAAGAATGAATAAAAAAAGGCTTTATACAGAAGAAGATTTAAAGGATTTCAACTCCTCAGGAAAACTTGGAAACCCGGGTGAATTTCCTTTTACAAGGGGTGTCTATCCAACAATGTATACTGAGCGACTCTGGACTATGAGGCAGTATGCAGGTTTTGGAACAGCCAGTGAAACGAACAAAAGATTTCATTATCTTCTCAATGAGGGACAGACTGGTCTTTCAGTTGCTTTTGACTTACCCACACAACTCGGCTACGATTCCGATAATCCACTTGCATCCGGAGAAATCGGAAAAGTTGGTGTTGCCGTAAGCACACTCTCTGATATGATTGAAATCTTCGATGGTATTCCACTCGATAAAGTCTCTACATCAATGACAATTAATGCAACAGCTCCCTATATATTTGCAGCATATATACTTACCGCAGAAAAGAATGGTGTAGAAAAGAAAATCTTAAGAGGAACGGTTCAAAACGACCCATTAAAGGAATTTCTTGCAAGAGGAAACTATATTTTTCCTGTTGAACCCTCAGTAAAACTTTCTATAGATATCTGGGAGTACTGCTTAAAGAATATAAAAGGTTGGAATTTCGTATCTGTTTCTGGTTACCATATCAGGGAAGCAGGAGCAACTGCTGCACAGGAACTTGCACTCACTTTCAGTGATGCTGTCTGTTATGTTGAAGAAGCACTAAGAAGGGATATAGAGGTTGATGATTTTGCTCCACGCATCTCTTTTTTCTTCGGTGCACACAACAATTTTTTAGAAGAGATAGCAAAGTTCAGAGCAGCAAGAAGAATATGGGCAAGGATAATGAAAGAGAGGTTTAATGCAAAAAATCCAAAATCCCAGAGGTTAAGATTTCATACCCAGACCTGTGGCTCAACTCTTACAGCACAGGAGCCAGAAAATAATATCGTTAGGGTTACGCTTCAGGCGCTTTCTTCCATTCTCGGAGGAACTCAGAGCCTACATACAAATTCCTTTGATGAAGCACTTAGTTTACCTTCTGAGAAGTCCGTAAAAACTGCATTAAGAACGCAGCAGATTATTGCTTATGAAAGTGAAATCCCTCAAACAATTGACCCATTCGGAGGTTCATACTGCATTGAAAAACTGACAGACGAAATTGAAGAAGAAACAGAGTCCCTTCTAAAAAAAATTGAAGAAAAAGGCGGCGCTATTGAATGCATAAAAAGTGGTTTCTCAAACAAGATTATTGAAAAAAGTGCTTACGAGTATCAACTTGACATTGAGAAACAGAACAAAAAAATTCTTGGCGTTAATTTCCCCAAAAAAGAAAGTATAGAAACGCAAACTTTTCAATTTTCAAGTGAGTTGCAAAAAGAAAGGAATGATTTTCTTGTAGAATTCAGAGAAAAGAGAGACAATAAAAAGGTAATTTCATCCTTGAACAGGTTAAAAGAAAAAGTAAAAGGAAATGAAAATCTTATACCGTATTTTATTGAAGCTGTAAGGAACAACGCTACACTCGGCGAACTAACAAAAATTCTAATAAAGGAGTATGGAACTTATGATTAAAGGTATTGACCATATTGCAATTGCAGTCAGCTCTATTGAGAAAACTGCAAAACTCTTTGAGATATATTTCGGGTTAAGCATCGAACACAAAGAAAGGCTTGAGAAACAATCAATCAGGTTAGCTATAATCAATATCGGGGGAGTAAATATCGAACTCATCGAGCCTCTAACAAAAGATTCTTCTGTTGCAAATTTCATAATGAAAAGAGGTGAGGGAATACACCATATAGCATTCAAGGTAAAAAAGATAGAAAAGGTTTTGAATGAACTAAGGAAAAAAGGGGTCAAGATATTGGACAGGGAGCCAAGGAAGGGAATGCGGGGTAAGAAAATAGCTTTTATCTCTCCCGGTAATGTTGCAGGCACACTGATTGAACTCTGCGAATAACACAAAAAAGACAATTACCAAACCACAATGAACAAATCACAAACAATTCACAAATTACAATACCAAAAACCAAAGAATCTTTAT
Source organism: Candidatus Cloacimonadota bacterium (assembly GCA_004375785.1). Lineage (GTDB taxonomy): Bacteria > Hydrothermota > E44-bin80 > E44-bin80 > E44-bin80 > E44-bin80. The sequence goes on from SOKM01000132.1 coordinate 2,436, forward strand.
TGCGATGTTAATAATAGAATTTTTTATAAAAAAATTGAAGAGTTAATATAGGAGGAGTTATGAGAATTAACACAAAGGTAGTTCACGGAAAGGGGATGACTGTTGACCCTGCCTCAAGAGCCATTGTAACCCCTATACATATGGCAGCAGTCTTCAGTTTTAAATCTGCCGAGCACGGAGCAAAACTTTTCAGCGGAGAAGAAGAGGGATATATATATACCAGGCTTGGAAATCCAACACTGAAGATACTTGAAGAAAAAATGGCTTTGCTGGAGGACGGAGAAGCAGCAGCCTCTTTTGCCTCAGGTATGGCAGCAATAAGCACTACCATCCTTGCCCTCTGCAGCAGCGGAGATAACATAATTGTTTCATCTCCAATCTATGGTGGCACCTTTGCACTTCTTTCAAAACTCATTCCTAAATGGGGTATTGATATAAGATGGGCAAATACAACAGAATTCGTAAAAGAAATAGAGAATAAAAAGTTAGTTGACGAAAAAACAAAACTTATCCTTATCGAAACACCCGCAAACCCGACCCTTGATATAGTAGATTTAGAAGAGACAGCAAATTTGGCTTCAAAGAAAAATATTCCTGTTGCTGTTGATTCAACATTTGCTACCTTCTATTTTCAGAAACCCATCGAACTTGGTGTAGACATTGTTATTTACAGTGCAACAAAATATATCGGCGGTCACAGTGATTCCATTGGTGGTATTGTTGTATCAAATAAAGAACTTATAGAAAAAATCAAAGATGAAACACTCGTTGACATGGGTGGAGTTATGTCTCCTTTCAACGCTTTTCTATTCCTGAGAGGTTTAGAAACACTCGCCGTCAGGATGGACAGGCACGAAGCAAATGCAAAAAAGATAGCACAATACCTTGAAGAACATCCTAATATTGAAAAGGTCTATTATCCATTTCTTGAATCCCACCCACAGTATAAACTTGCAAAAAAACAGATGTCGGGAGGTTCGGGTCTTATTGCATTCATTATAAAGGGGGGAAGGGAAAAAGGTAAAGAATTTCTAAATAACCTGAAACTTATGGTCGTTGCCGTGAGTCTCGGCTCAGTCAATACACTTATTGAACATCCAGCATCAATGACACATTCTACATATTCCCCCGAGGAACTTGTGGAAGCAGGTATTCCAGAAGGTTTAATAAGACTTTCCGTTGGCATAGAAGATGTTGAAGACCTCATAGAAGACATTGACCAGTCACTGAACAAAACCTTTAACTAAGCACGGACTAACGCTCTAAACGAAACTTTTCAATGACTACTAAACCAGGCAAGTTGGGACTT
>SOKM01000204.1 GCA_004375785.1 Candidatus Cloacimonadota bacterium
TAAACCCTGCACCGTATGGTTCAGGGTAAACTCCGCGAAGGAAAGCAATCTCGGTGTTTCTTATTCGCCACAGAATCATATCGTTAATTTCGTTTCGTTCGTTTAGTCGGTTGATTTCCAACCAATCAAACAAATTAAACTAATCAAACCAATATAACAATTACAACATTTCACAGCGCAGCATTTTCTCACTTTATCCTTTATCCTTCTCTCTTCTCTCTTCACTCCTCTCTGGTTTTCTGATAATCTGATTCTCTGATATTCTGATATTCTGGTATCTGCCTACTATCCTTTCTCTCCTCTCTGGTTTTCTGATTCTCTCACTCACCTGTGTCACTTTATCCTTTATCCTTTAACCTTTATCCTTCTCTTTACTGCCTACTCCCTACTGCTCCCTATCCTTTTTCCGCCTCAATAATCTGCTTGATAGCACAGTACTTACCACACATTGTGCATACATTCTCTTCACCGATTTCGCTCGATTCTCTGTATCCCCTGGCTTTTTCTTTGTCCAGACTGAGATTTATCTGTTCCTCCCAATCTAATCTCTTTCTACTTTCGGACATCTTCCTATCCCACTCTGTGTCCTTACCCCTTACAATATCGACAGCATGGGCAGCAATCTTTGAGGCAATAACACCAAGTTTTACATCGTTCGTATCCGGCAATTTTAGATGTTCCGATGGTGTTACATAACAGAGAAAATCTGCGCCATAGAGAGCTGCAAGTGCACCTCCTATTGCACCAGTAATATGGTCATATCCAGGTGCAATATCCGTAACTATAGGACCAAGCACGTAAAAAGGCGCTCCCTGACAGAGTTTTTTTTCGAGAAGGACATTTGCCTCTATTTCATTGAGAGGTATGTGTCCGGGACCTTCAATGATAACCTGAACTCCCGCATCCCACGCCTTTTGGGCAAGTTCTCCAAGGTTAAGTAATTCCTGAATCTGTCCTCTGTCTGTCGAATCAAGGACTGCGCCTGGTCTCATTCCATCACCGATACTTATTGTCACATCGTATTCTTTGAGGAGACTTATAATCTCATCGTAATATGTGAATAAAGGATTTTCCTTTCCGTTCTTCTTCATCCATTTCACTAAAAATGCACCACCGCGGCTTACAATATCAAGAATTCTACCCTCTTTTTCCATACTATTGACTGCATCCATAGTAATTCCAGAATGTATTGTCATAAAATCGACCCCGTCCTCTGCCTGTTCTCTGATGACACTCAGGAAATCTTCTATCTTCATCTCTTCGATAGATTTTTTCTTTTTCGAGAGTTCAAAACCCACCTGATATATAGGAACGGTTCCTACCATTACAGGCGCTCTATTTATTATTTCTTTTCTCACATTATTCAATATACTACCAAGACTTAAATCCATAACGGAATCCGTTCCGAATTTCAATGCAATCTCTAATTTTTCTATCTCTTCCTCAAGGTCCATATGATACGGGGACGTCCCTATATTAGCATTTATCTTGACTCTTAAACCTTTCCCAATACCCTTTATTTTTTTTAACGATGTATGTTTTTTATTGAAAGGTATTACAATGGTTCCTTCAGCAATACCTTTCATTATGTATTCAGGAGAAAGCGCTTCTTCTTTTGCAACAATCTCCATTTCCTCGGTGATTATGCCATTTGCTGCCTTTTCTTTAATTGTTTCCATTCTCATCACCTTCTTTTTTTGCCTTTTTTAAATTCTCTGTAGAGCCTCTTCACAGCAGTTCCTGGGTCTTCTGCATCACTTACAAAACTGATGACCGCTGCATAATCTGCACCTGAGAAAGATACTCTTCTTATATTGTTATCGTTTATCCCTCCGATTGCAACTACGGGAATATCCACTTCCTCTGTTAATTTCTTCAGTCTCTTTACACCCTGAATAACAGCATTGGTCTTTGATGTAGTTCTGAATATACTTCCAAACGCAATATAGTCTGCCCCGTCCATCTCTGCCTTTTTTGCCTCATCAATTGAATGTGTGGAAACTCCAATAATAAATGAATGTCCTGTAAGTTTTCTTGCATCCTTAATCGGTATATCATCCTGCCCGATATGGACCCCATCTGCATCCACTGCAAGTGCAATATCCACCCTATCGTTAACGATAAATGTTATACCCCTTTTTGCTGTGATATTTCTTATAGAACTTACCACTTTTATCAGTTCTCTTGCTGAAAGGCTTTTACTTCTCAACTGCACAGCAGAGACAGGTGCATCAACTACGGCTTTTACAAGTCTCAAGAGCTCCTTTTTACTCCTGTCTGGAAGAACTACATAAATACCCTCTTTTTTAAGTCCTTTTTTTGTCCAGAGTAATTCCTGAATATCCTTCTCAATGGAATAAAGTGTGAATCTCATCCTCTTTATTCTTTGCGCCTTCTTTTTGGAGTCGAGTTTACTTACCTCTTCAAGCGACCTCAAAGATTCTTCCACTCTTTTCAGATTGCGTGTGACAATCTCAAAAAGATTTTTTCTTTTATCCTCTAATCGTGATGGAGCTCTTCCTACATCTCCTTTTGCATCCCTTTCAATAATTGCATCGCTCACTTCCTCAGAAAAAATCTCTCGTAAAGTGTGCCTCTCTTTCTTGAGCCTGAGATGAAGTTTCTTGTTGTTAAAGGTAAAGCGGACAATATCCTCAAGAACCCGCAGCCCCTCACAAGCTCTATTCAGATTTGCATCAATAATTCTCCTAACACCCTTTTCTTTCATTTGCGTTTGTTTAGTTTATTTAGAAAGAACCACTGCAAAGATAACACTCTACCCCTCTCTTGTCAAGAAAAAACAGAAAATAAATCTTTGTGCCTTTGCCTGCCCCGTTAGAAATCTCCGATTTTTAATGGGGTGCCTTCGTGGCAAATTTTCTCTTGACTTTTGTTAAAAAAGTTCTATAATAAAATGGTCATAAAGCGGAGGTATTAAAATGAAACACAAATCCATTATAATCATGCTTTTCCTACTTGTATCATCTCTCCTGTTCGGCAGACAGAGCTCTTTTTCAATTAATAGAGAAGTAACTGCTTTTAGGGATTCCGGAGGTCCCGATGATTATGGTTATACCTGGAAAGATAGCAATGAGCCAGGAGGACCTCTATTCAACTGGATTGATATAACGAGCATTGGAACCCCAGTCCATAATTATCTGAGTGATGATAACAATGTTGGACCTTTCCCCATGGGTTTCGATTTCCCTTACTACTGGTATCTGGTAAATGAATTCTATGTAAATTCAAATGGTGCAATCTCATTCTCAGATCCAGAAGTCTATGTGCCCCAGGGAAGCAGTGGATTCTTTATCCCGAGTACCAATCAACCAAATGACCTTCTTATCCCACAGGGAGCTGATTTATCTTTTGAAGGTGATACTGCTGAATGCTATTACTACACAAATAACGTTGATTCATTTATTATCTCTTATATTAACGTCCCTGCATGGGAAGTAGGCGGACCTTATGGTGCACACACATTCCAGTTGCTCCTCACCCGCGAGGACAGCTGTATCTACTTCCAGTATGGTAAACAGGAAGGACCGTATTGCAATAATACTTACTGTGCAGGTATAGAAAATGTAATAGGTAATGTAGGATTGCAGGTCTTCTACTATACAACGCCCGATTCCGGCTATGCGGTTAAATTTACTCCACCAGATTCGACCCCTTATGGGGCACTTGACATTGGAATTAAAGATGCAATATCATCAGGAAGCAAAGGTAT
>SOKM01000159.1 GCA_004375785.1 Candidatus Cloacimonadota bacterium
CTTCTCTATATGATTCAAGTTCGTATTTTTCTATTTTGTTATAGAGGGTTGTTCTGCTTATTTTCAATACCCTTGCCGACTGCTGAATATTCCACTTTGCATTAGTAAGTACCTTGAGAAGAAAAGATTTTTCTACATCATCAATCGTTAAAGTTGAACACTCGATAGTAAAGGTTCCTTCAACTTCCTCCAATGAATCCTTCTTTCGGAAAGGCTTTTCAAGGTTAATATCTTCTCCTTTTGAAAAAATTACTGCTCTTTCTATCGTGTCTTTCAACTCACGCACATTGCCTGGCCAACTGTATGCAAGAAGCATATCCTTCACTCTCTCCGTAAACTTTATCCTTCTCTTCCCCTGTGTAAACCTCGTTAAAAAATGCTCAGCAAGCGGTATTATATCATCTTTCCTCTCACTCAAAGGTGGTATATTTATCACTACCGTGTTGAGACGATAGAAAAGGTCCTTTCGGAATTTCTTCTTCTTCACAGCATGGAAAAGATTTCTTTTCGTTGCTGCTATTATCCTCACGTCTACCATTATCGTCTCTGTACCTCCAACCCTTTCAAATTTTCTATTCTTAAGCACTCTCAAAAGTTTTTTCTGAGTGCTTAAAGGTATATCACCTACCTCATCGAGAAAGATTGTTCCCTTATCCGCTAACTCGAGCCTTCCCTTCTTCTGCGATACAGCACCTGTAAACGACCCTTTTTCATGACCAAAGAGTTCACTCTCTATAGCACCTTCATTTAACTCCATACAGTTCATCCGAAGAAATGGTTGATTACTTCTTTTACTCATATTGTGAATAGTTCTCGCTATCACATCCTTACCTGTACCTGTCTCTCCTGTTATTAATACCGTTGCATCCGTAGGAGCTACAATCTCTACTTCCTCAAGGACTTCCTTTATTACATCTGTTTCTGCAATAATTTTAGGAAGATGAGATTTTCCTCCGGTAATTTCCTCAATTTTAACCTGCCTTTTCTTTTTTTTACAAACACTCACTATCTTTAGTATTATTTCATCAGGGCTAAAGGGTTTTAGTATATAATCTGATGCACCCTGTTTTATTGCTTCCACTGCATCGTCAATGCACCCATACCCTGTTGTTATTATCACATTTATTTGAGGATATTTTCCCTTTACTGTTTTAAGCAGCTGCATACCGTCCATCTCCGGCATCTTCATATCCGCAATGATTACATCAACTTTATTCTTTGAAAGAATATCCAAAGCTTTCTTTCCATTTTCAGCTATGTAGGGAGTATATCCCTTTAATTCAATCAGTTGACAAAAACTATCAAGGATATATTCATCATCATCTACAACAAGAATAGAAATATCATCCTTATTACTTTTTTTCATTATTATGTCTCCAAACTCTTTCAGGGGGGAATATTCCCCCCTGAAAGTTTATAGAACTTATCCTGTTCCTGGCTCTATCGGAGGGGGTGGCGGTACTGGGATATCGTCGGGGTCCGCGAAAATGTGTGAGCTCATAGATAAAAGGAAGAGAGCCGCAAATAACAAGAGCATTACTCTTTTTAAGAATGTCATAGAACCTCCTTTATTAAATTTTATACTATAGATAAGCAAATTCCGTGCCATGCGTTATCTGATAGAGGTAAGTTGTTAAATAGATCAACTTAAAATTTTTTATGTTGGAGATTCTATAAAAGAGAGAAAGATTTTATTTAATAACTGCGACAAAAATGTCGCAGTAAAATACCATTTTATTGTAAGTTCAATGAAGCCGTGACTTAAATTGCGACAAAAATGTCGCAGTAAAACCGCTTAATTTACTAAGTTCTGTAATGTAATTACTTAGGATGCGACAAAAATGTCGCAGTAGTTAGGTAGTAATATGAATATGGTAAGGCAAGATGCCTTACCTGTTGTGTGTAATCTGTGTTGGTTTCTTTTTTTTTCATGACTTGTGTTTCTTTAACATTCTCTGTATGGTTTTTCTGTCTATTTCTAATATCTTTGCTGTTTTTGTTACATTGCCCCCCGTAAACTCAAGCACATTTTGAACATACTCGAACCTTGAAGTCTTTTCTATTTCTTTCAATGGAAGGAAATGAAGTGGTAATCTCGAGATCCGTGGTGAGAGGAATTCCTTTGTTATTAAATTTTTGTTACAGAAAAGTACACACCTTTCTATTTCGCTCTCAAATTCCCTCACATTCCCTGGCCAATCGTAATTGAAAAGCAATTCAAAAGCATCCTTTGTTAATCCCTTGATTTCCTTATTATATTTCCTGTTGAATAGAGCAAGAAAATATTCAAGAAGAAGTTTTATATCCTCTTTCCTTTCACGCAAAGAAGGTAGTTGTATCACAAACTTATTCATTCTGTAGAAGAGGTCTTCCCTGAATTTTCCTTCAGCAACAAGTTGATATATATCCTTGTTTGATGCAGCAATGATTCTGGTATCTACCTTATGGTATTTTGTTGCACCTATTTTCTTAACCTCACCCGTATCGAGGAAACGGAGCAGGTTTGATTGTACAGCATACGATGCATCACCAATCTCATCAATAAATGTTGAGCCTTCCATCGATGCTTCAAGCAGTCCTATTTTTTCCCTATCTGCACCTGTAAATGCCCCTTTTGTATGACCGAAAAGTTCTGACTCTAAAAGTGAGGTAGAAAGAGCAAGGCAGTCCACAATGGAAAAGGTATTTGTTTTTCTTTTACTTAGTTGATGGATTGTGGCTGCAACGAGCTCCTTACCTGTTCCCGTATCTCCAAGGATAAGAACGGGGATATCTATTTTTGCAGCCTTTTTTATCTTATCAAAGACTTCCTGCATCTTTCCAGATTTACCAATAATGTTTTTGGGTCCAAATCGTGCTCTGAGATGTTTCTTTAAAAGGATTGTCTCCTCTTTAATGTTTCTAAATTCCAATGCCTTTTCTAAAGTGCCAGCAAGAAGGTTTGAGAGTGAACTGAAGAAATCTTTATCCTCTTTTGAAAAAAGTCCGGGTTTTTTTCTGCTGTCGAGATAAAGCGTTCCCAGAATTTTATCTTCATTGATTACAGGAATACAGAGTATTGAGTGGATATCGTTGATAAGAACGCTTTCGCTCTTCCTGAATCTTCTATCCTGAACCGCATCGTAACTGATAAGTGGTCTCTTTGTCCTTTTTACCCTCTTGATTACACTTCTTGAAAACTTTTTTGCATCTGTGATGGTAGCCTTATCCATATCTTTGCCGGTAATTATAAAGTCATCTGTATCAGGGTCAAGTGTAAGAAATAAACCTCTTTCTGCACCAGTGAGTTTCTTTGCCATTGCGAGGAATCTTTCCTTTAATTCCTCTGGATTATTTATATTTTTTATTGTTTTTCCAAGTTCTTTCAGGATTACAAGATACCTATCCTTCCTTGGTTCCTTTGCTTCGTAATGGATGAATTCATCTATCAGTTTTAAGAATTTAGTATTGAGTTTAGCAATGAAAGGTTCTGCTTCCATCTTCTCAAGAATTTTCTTTGTTTCCTTTAAGTAGTTGATTGATTCAAAAAGACACTTTTTCTCTTTTGTCTTATTGAATTCTCTCAGTTTTATATCCGATAAAAGCACAAGACATCTTGCATAAAGGAAAGGCTGTGCCTTTATATTAGTATTGTTTATGAGTTTTTCAACGCTTTCCTTTAATTTCGTTGTGATTTTATCTTTAATTATCTCTATCTCTGCGAGTTCTACATCTTCTTTGTAAAGATA
>SOKM01000095.1 GCA_004375785.1 Candidatus Cloacimonadota bacterium
CTCTTCTCTCTTCACTATTCGCTATTTTCTACTTGATCTTCTCCGCTTCATCTATCAGCATAACTGGAATATCATCCTTTATCGGATAAGCAAGTTTGCATTTCCTGCAGAGCAATTTTTTATTCTTTTCTTCGTATTCCAGGTCGCCCTTGCATTTAGGACAGGCAAGGATATCAAGTAATTTCTTATCCATCTTTCCTCCTTATTCGTCCCGTTTAAACTCGTAATTACATTCTAAAGGCTCATTTTTGAGTTTAGAAAATAAAAGTATCGATTCCTCACCCTTCAATCCTTTAACAATTGGAATTTTATTTTCAACGAGATAGGTATCTCGGATAAATGAAACCAATACTGCTATGTTATCTACAAGAATAACCAGTGGTTCATCTTTATACCTTTCCACAATCTTCTTAAGACTATCTACACTCTCAGATTTGACATTTGCATAGATTGAGTATTCCCCAAGAACATCATTTCTTAGTTCAAATGAGAGAAATGCATCTCTCGATAACACATTTTTCACTGCAATAATAGGTTTTGTCACTATCCCCCTCTCAAAAAAAAGCCTTGCTTCTTTACCATATTTTTCACGAACAAGTGCACTATCCTTTTTTAATTCAAAAATAGGGTCTTTGGGCCAGATACCAATAAAAAGCTCTACTTCTCCTCTCATAAGAATAGCATTTAATAAAGAGTCGCCGAACCTTTCGGCATTAATGAAAAAAATTACATCCCCATTTTTTTCTATCTTTACATCAGGTTTTTCGTACCCTAAGAAGGCGAATCTATCTATTATCACATCCACCTCTTTTTTTATATTTCTGATTCCACTGATTCGTATCTTCTGAATCTTAAAAGGGACATTTATGCTTGCAAAATTATTGAAATTGGATAACCTCATTTCCCAGTTGATAAGGTTTTTTTTAGATGAGACCTTTACCCTGAGTGGCAAACCATCCTTTTTGGAAAGCCAGAGAAACCCTTCTGGTTCAGTTGCTTCTATAGGGTCAAGAAAGTAAACATTTGGTTTAAAAGAAAAGAGGTAACATTCTATTTTAATAAAGTTATCAAATTTTATAAACTTAAATTCAGCAAAGGAGAGAACAAGTTTAAGTTGTTCTAATGGGTTGGGAAACGAACCTTTTGCACCACCTTCCCATATTTCAGTCATCTTGTTATAAGTATACTCTTTCCCTTCTATTGTGTAAGCATTTATGTTTTCCACCACAACACCAGTTTTAAGTATTCCTTTAAGAAAAACCCTGTCCGGTATGCTGACTTTGCCAGAAAATTCTGCTTTTATCTCAGGCATCAATTCAATTTTTTTTCTCCCAAACTGCCAGTTAAAGGAAAAACCTAAAACCGAATCAATCTTTGCTACAGAAGAAATAGCAACATTCTCATCGGGAATCTGTTCTTTCTTTACAGCCCTATGAGAACATCCTGTAAATATCGAAAAAAGAATAAGCAGTGAGAAAAGCGACTTTTCCCCTATTCTTTTTATGTAACACAACTTCATTTTTTGTTCTTTTTTCATTATTTGTAATAATAAGTCACTTTCACCAAAAAGTCAAATAAAAAATACGTTAGGAATCGAAAACTACCTTGACATTCCTCTTTTGTTATGGTAAAAAATAAAGAGTTAACAGTTTAACAGGTGAGGCTTCCAGCCTCACAGGACATTGTGAATTAAAATGCTTCACCTTTTATATGCCAAAAGTAAAGTCAAGAACAAACCCATAAGGAGGAAGGATGGACTATTTTTTGAATGAAGAACAGAAAATGATTCTAAAGGTTGTTCAGAACATTGCAAAGGATAAGATTCTGCCTGTAAGACAGGAACTGGATGAGAAGGAAGAATTTCCCTGGGACATACTGAAAGAGATGGCAAAGGCAGACCTTTTCAGAATCTTCATTCCAGAGGAGTATGATGGTGCAGGTATGGGAAACCTCGACCTCTGTATCGTCACTGAAGAGATTGCAAAGGTCTGCGCTGGTGTTGCAACCTCTTACGCATCGACTGCTCTCGGAACAGAACCAATATTGATTGCTGGAAACGATGAGCAGAAAAAGAAATTCCTTCCTCAGATAGCATCGGGAGAAAAACTTGCAGCCTTTGGTTTAACAGAATCTGAAGCCGGTTCAGACGTGGGAGGAATAAAAACGACTGCTGTAAAGGACGGTGACCACTATATTCTGAACGGCACCAAACAGTGGATAACAAACGGCGGAGAGGCAGAAATATATTCTGTTATCGCATTAACAAATCCGAAGAGAGGGGCAAGGGGGCTCTCAGCAATTATTGTTGAGAAGGGAACAGAAGGATTCTCATTTGGGAAAAAAGAAAATAAACTCGGAATCAGGGCATCTGCCACAACTGAACTTATTTTTGAGAATGCAAGGGTTCCAAAGGAAAATCTACTTGGAAAAGAAGGGATGGGCTTTCTCATTGCAATGAGGACATTCGACCTGACAAGAACCGGTGTAGGAGCACTCGCACTCGGTATTGCCGAAGGTGCACTTGAAGAAGCGGTTAAGTATGCAAAGGAACGATTCCAGTTCGGCCAGTCCATTGCCAGTTTTCAGGCAGTCCAGATAATGCTTGCTGATATGGCAACAGAGATAGAAGCGGCAAAAGCGCTTGTTTACGCAGTAGCGAGACACATAGACTCAGGAGCAAAGAATTACAGTAAGGAATCCGGGATGGCGAAACTCTTTGCATCTGATGTTGCAATGAAGGTTACGACGGATGCGGTCCAAATCTTCGGTGGATACGGTTATATGAAGGATTATCCTGTTGAGAAAATGATGAGGGATGCAAAAATCACGCAGATTTTCGAAGGCACAAACCAGATTCAGCGCCTCGTCATCGCCAATAGATTAATAAAGGAATTTTAATTTGACATTACACTCCAAAGATGTCATTGCGAGTGCTTCTTCTTTGCTTCTCTGATGCGAAGCAATCCCATAATCACAACGAAGTGTTCGTTACACAGCGGAGCGTTTGTTTTACAGCACGAATGTGCGTTTGTTCACAGCGCAGCGTTCTATTACAGTATAACGTTAGTTTACAGCCGAATGCGTTTTATTACAGCGGAGCGTTCTATTACAGTGTAACGCCTGCCCCGTATGCCACGTCTAATTTTACTTTCTATCATATCGTGGTCATATGGGGTTTGTTTCACTTCACCACCATACACTTCCTCGTCTCTGTAAAGTTACCGATAGTTACTTTATAGAAATAGATGCCATTGCTCAACTCACTCGCATCCCACTTGACAATATGCTCACCTGCATTCTCCACCCTATCAACAAGTATCGCTACCTCCTGACCAAGAAGATTGTAAACCTTTATCGTAATCTTTGATGGCTCGGAACAGTGATATCGAATTATTGTCTCCCGTTTGAATGGATTAGGGTAGTTTTGCTTTACCATACTGACCGAAGGTTTTTGCCTTTTGACTACTTCTGTTATCCCCAATAAGGAATCAGTCAGGAAAGGCACGGGGTCTACCCACATATTGGTCGAATCACCAAGCCCAGAAGGATTGAGTCCAGTATGATACGGACCAGAAGAGTGACCCCACCAGTTATATTCTGCCATAAGCAACTGCGAATTATCGGCATTGTAAGCTCCGTAACCATTGTTGTAGATGTTGTTTGAATCAACCACAGGAAAGGAGTTGTTCTCGCAGTAGATTCCGTCACCCAGACTG
>SOKM01000074.1 GCA_004375785.1 Candidatus Cloacimonadota bacterium
CCGTAATCCTGAACTGCTCAGAGCCTATCTCGGATATTGTCATTATTCCGTCAAGAATACTTCTTACTTTTTCTTCCCTTTCATTACTTATATCAAACATATCTTTAGTCTTTTTTGTCTGTTTGGTTTGACATAGTTTACTCGGTTTACTTAGTTTACACAGTTTATTGAGTTTAGTCCGTTTTGAATTTTTAACCGTTCCGCAGGAACCAATCCCCGTTCTGAGCCATATCCTGAGCCTGTCGAAGGATCTACTGAAGAACCATTACCGTTGTGTAGCAACTTATACCGTTCATCGAAGATGAACCATACCGTTCACTACCCTCTATATTCTTTCGCCTCCTCCTTGCCTCTAAGTACCCTTAATGCACCCATTGCAAGTGCTTCCATCTCATCTCCACCAGGGAGAACAATTATTTTTGCCAGAAAATCGGTCTTATTTTTTATACAATCGAGCACAAATCTTGAATGTGCAATCCCACCACTGACAACAATAGCATCAATATTTCCAGAAAGAACAACTGCCATCTGACCAATCCATTTTGAAACCTGATAAGCCATCGCTTCGAGAACAAGTTTTGCATCTTGAGCACCATTTTCTATTCTTTTCTCAATCTCTACAACATCGTCCGTTCCAAGATGTGAATAGAGCCCCGATTTTTTAAGAAGTTTTTTCATCATTTCCTTTTCGGTGTATTTACCAGAGTAACAAAGTTTAACGAGCCCTGTTAACGGCACTGTCCCTGCCCTCTGCGGTGAAAAAGGTGCCTCATCGTTTGCATTCGACGAGTCTACCTGTCTGCCTTTCCTGTGTGCACTTACAGAAATTCCACTTCCGAGATGCGCAATTATAAGGTTTACATCTTTGTAATCCTTTTTTAACTCTTTAGCAACTCTTCTTGCAACTGCTTTCATATTGAGGCTATGCGAAAGGCTCAACCGTGGTATCTCTTTCAGTCCTGAAATTCTTGCAACAGGTTCAAATTCATCCACAGATACAGGGTCTACAAAAAAAGAAGGAATCCCAAGCGGCTCAGCAATACCATGAGCCAGAAAAACTCCGATATTAGATATATGTCCTGCCTGAACATTTCCATTTTTTACATCATTCAGTATTCTATCATCTATTCTGTATGTGCCGCTTTCAAGTGGAAGAAAAGGTCCCCCCCTACTAACAACTGCACTCAATGATTCAAGCGTAATATTTTTCTTTTTAAGAAGTTCCATAATATGGTTTCTTCTATACTCATACTGGTCAAGGTATGTTTCAAAATTACCCAACTCTTCATTGTTGTGTTTTACAATCTCAATAAAAAGAGGGGTTTCATCCTCATATACCCCTATCTTTGTCGATGTGCCACCTGGATTGACAACAAGTATTCTATACATATTTTCCTTACCCTGTCTTTGCGAGCATCTTTCATTATTTTCTCCCCCTTGATGGGGGAGAATAAAAGAGGGGGTGAGACTGTGAAGGTTTATGTTTACGCAGGCTAAAGCCTGCGGCTACCTATCTGATATTTCCCCATTCTCTTAAATTCCTTCTTTCTTTTGCTAAAGAGCGTGATTTCCTTAACACCAATATTCAGAAGCAACTCCATCGTTTCTGGTATTCTGTATCCTATATGCTCCGGTAGATGTGAATCGGAACCAATCGTGAGATTTTGACCGCCAAGTTCTAAAAACCTTTCTACAATTTCAATACGGGGATATGTCTCCTCAGGAAGATGTCTGAGTCCTGAAGTATTAACTTCAAGTGTCATCCCTTTTTTTGCAATCGCTTCAAGAATCTCATCAATGGGTTCCTTGAACTCTTCATATGAGTAATCCTTTATATATTTCAGGGCATACCTTCTGAGCATCTCAAAATGGCCAAGGCAATCAAAAATACCGCTGTTAACCAGATTATGGGTTGTTTCAAAATAAGAGCGAATAGCTTTTTTTCTCTCTACTTCCTTGAAATATTTTTCTGTTCCTTTATCACCTGAAACATCAATCTCCCCAATAAGATGAACAGATCCTATAACAAAGTCAAAATCTTTATCATCGAGGAATTTCTCGATTTCATCCTCCCTTTCTCTTTGATAGGTTACCTCTACCCCTTTTTTTATTATCAGCCTCCCTTTATATAAACTCTTCAGTTCCAGAAGATTTTCTGAAATACCTTTATAATTGTAATATCCATAACCTTCGTCAATCGGGTCGAAATCAAGATGTTCTGTAAAAGCAATCTCACTTAAACCAAGTTCAATTGCACGCTCGCAAATAACCTCAGGCATGAGTTGGGAATCGCACGAAAAATCAGTGTGTATATGGTAGTCTACCAAATCATCCTCTAAGTGAGCATCCTTTTAAACCAACAGCAGCTGGACAGATTATCTCTACGTTCTTGTAATGTCTTCCCTGTTTAATGTACTCGTGGGCAGTAATTCGGATATGATAATCACCAAGTGTTCCGGAGATACTGCCATCGGTGTTATTATGCCATCCAACGGTTTTATGGCTTTCGTTCACAGCAAGTATTATGTATACTCTACCTTCCTCCATATCTGCAATATCATCGCCACTCGGATGTGGAAGTGCCTTGCTATCTCCAATTTCTGTATGTGAATGGTAGTCACCAATCACATCCACAGGTAAAAGATGAACAATCTTCTTTACCCTCGATGCCCTTCTTTCATTCGGGCTTACCCAGGTTTTTGCCTTGTGTGCTGTCTGGAAAGGAATTGCATATTCTATTATAAAGGTTTCCTCACCTTTTAGACCGAGAAGAAGACCAAGCGTTTCAAGACGATAAACCTCTATGGCAGAGAGCACCATTGACCAGAAAGCCCTCTCTTTTACAATCACTTTTTTCCTCTTGGTCTCTTTTTCTTTAATCTTTCTTCTTTCAGCCATTATTCGAGCTTTTAAGGGATTCAAAATTAATGAAATCACTATGGTGAATAATAATGCTCTCTATGGTTCTTTGATAGTTATCTCCCTCTTTCGAGTGTGTATAGATTATATGGATAACTTCACCGGGTAGTTCAAATTCACTTGCGAGATTTGCTCCACTTACTGGGTGTCTGAGTAGTTTACCCATCTCTGATTTCTTGAAACCATCTTCTCTATATTCATATTCTATCAGTTTCCCAACATCATGAAGCAAACCACCCGCAACGAGATAATCCCTCTTTACTTTTATAACCTCGTAGGATGCCTCTAATGCATCGGCAATCTTAATTGCACAATTTGTTACTGCCCTTGTGTGTTCAACAAGGTTAACCTGAGTATCGAGAATTAAAAGTGTAAAGGGAATGTTAAAAAGGTCATCACTTTTCCATCCACCAATCTCCATTGCCCTTTTCCAGACCAAAACTATTTTCTCCTGTAAATCCTTCTCTTTTATAAGCCCTATTTCAGGGAATATTTCTATGAATTCCAAACCTTCCTCCTTGTGATACGAAAAAGAGAAGTAGCAAGGGTTATCTTAATAGTATCTCCTATAATAAAAGGTAGTATTCCTAATTCAACTGCATTTAAAAATCCCTTTTTTAGAAAGATGGAAAGATGGAGCATTCCAAAAAGATATATTATGAGGAGTCCTGCATACATTGCTATAAATGCAGAAAAGGTTCTGTTCTCCATCTTTCTGAAAAGAAAGGAAACGACTGAAGGAGCAATAAGGAAACCTACAATATAACCTCCTGTTGGTCCAAGAATTCTTAACATCCCTCCTACTGCTCCTGCAAAAACAGGCAATCCTGCGAGCCCTGAAGCAACATAGATTAAAACCGAAAGAGTACCATATTTTTCTCCAAGGAAAAGACCGGCAAGTAGTACAAATAAAACCTGCAAAGTTATCGGAACAGGAGTAAAAGGTAACGGAATGTAAACAAATGCGCCAATTGTGATAAGCAACGCAAAAACAAGACTACCAAGAATCATCGTAACATTTCTTGGCACTCCTACAGTTTTTAGTACAACTGCTTTTACACTAAACAAATTTCCTCCTTCGTTTTTTCACCATTTCTCCGCTTCCCGGTTCTTTCTGTTGGGGGCAAGCCCCAACGCTACATTTCACGCAGGCTAATCCTTCGACGGAGCCTGCCGCAACCTTCTGCTTTCTACATACTATCCTATTGCTTGTGCTCTTGTGACTTGTGCTCTTGTGCTCTGTAGTTATTTCTCCACTGATGTATCTATCTGTGCTTTCTGAAGTTTTCCAGAATAATCAACATAAATTGTCTTTATTTCCGTAAATATCTCATATACAGTGAGTCCACCTTCCCTGTGTCCATTACCTGTATTCTTAACACCGCCAAATGGAAGGTGACACTCAGCTCCGATAGTCGGTCCGTTAATGTAAGTGATTCCTGCTTCTATATCCTCTGCAGCTTTCATAGCAATATTTACATCCCTTGTATAGATAGAGGAGGACAGTCCGTATTTTGTATCGTTCATTATCTCAATAGCCTCTTCAAACTTATTAAATTT
Source organism: Candidatus Cloacimonadota bacterium (assembly GCA_004375785.1). GTDB lineage: Bacteria > Hydrothermota > E44-bin80 > E44-bin80 > E44-bin80 > E44-bin80. The sequence goes on from SOKM01000074.1 coordinate 4,480, forward strand.
AATAACAGAAAGTACAGGTCCGAATATTTCCTCCTGTTCAATTCTCATCTCTGGCTTTACATCAACAAAAATCGTGGGTTTATAGAACCATCCCTTCGCACATTCACCTTCCTCGTAGAATTCACCACCATACACAAGTTTTGCTCCTTCTTCTTTTCCAATCTGGACATAGTTATGTATAATTTCCCTCTGACAACTATTTATTACCGGCCCCATCTCAACTGTTTCATCAAGCCCGTTTCCGAGCTTGAGCTTTTTTGCTCTTTCCACCAGCATCTCGATAAATTTGTCAAAGACCTTTTCATCAAGAATCAGTCTTGATGTCGCGGTACATCTCTGTCCTGTGGTCCCAAATGCCCCCCATAAAACACCTTCAAGTGCAAGGTTTAAATCCGCATCAGACATAACAATCTGTGCATTCTTCCCACCAAGTTCAAGGGAAACCCTTTTCAGGGTTTTTCCACATACCTCAGCAATTCGACTCCCTACTTCTGAAGAACCTGTAAAGGAGACAACAGCAATATCAGGATGGGCAAGCAGTGCTTCTCCAACCTCTTTCCCTCCTCCGTGAACAATATTTATGACACCATCGGGAATGCCTGCTTCCATTAGTATTTCAACAAGCTTTGCCGAAGTGGCGGGTGTATCACTGGCGGGTTTAATTATAGCAGTGTTTCCCGAAAGAAGTGCAGGTATTACCTTCCAGCAGGGGATAGCCATAGGAAAATTCCAGGGAGTTATCAATCCTGCAACACCTATGGGCTTTCTGACCGTATAACACATTTTATTTTGAAGCTCAGAAGGTGTCGTAATGCCGAAAAGCCTCCTACCTTCACCAAATGCGTAATAAGCAGTATCTACTCCTTCCTGAACATCACCCCTTGTCTCCTTGATAACCTTTCCCATCTCTCTTGTTTCAAGCTTAGCGAGTTCTTCTTTCTTCTCAACCATAATATCACCACAACGACCAAGAATCTCTCCTCTTTTGGGAACAGGGACTTTCCTCCAGGACTTAAACGCCTTCTTTGCAGCTTCAACCGCTTTCTCCACATCCTTTGCAGTGGACTTGGGAAATATGCCAACAATCTCATCCCAATTGGCAGGATTTCTGTTCTCAGATGTCCTTTTTGATTCTGATTCGACCCATTTCCCACCTATGAAATTTTTGTAAACATCTGTCATCTAACCTCCTTTTTTATTTATTATTTATTACTTCTTACTTTATACTGACCTGTTCTATAATACGGTAGGAACATAACAGGAAATTTAGCCAATGTCAAGAAAATTTAGCCACAGAAGGGCACAGAGACACAAAGATTTATTATATATCAGATGTAGTGGCTGTGGGCTTCAGTATGGCCACTTTTTAAGGACTTTTCTAAGTTTTTCAAACATATACCACTTAAAATATCTAATATAGTAATGGATTGTAAAGAACGGATTTATCCTGAAAGCTTTCAAGAGATACCTGTTTGATTTGTCATACTGCTTAAATTGCCTATGTCTCAAAGTAACTCCATATGAGAGAAATATTCTCTCCTTCTTTCTTAAGGGTTTCGAAATCCTTTCTGCAAGAATATGAGATAATCTTTTTTCGTATGTATGATTCTTTAATGACCTTCTTTTACCCTGCTGAGCAATCATCTCTCTAATACTATCATTTTTTAGGTAAAACCTTATCTTCTCTATAAGAGAATCCACATCTAAATATGTATCAATCTCTTCTCCTATCTTAAAGAGCTCTTTCAACCCCTTTATATCTTCATTTAAAAGAAGAGCACCACAGGCAGTAGCTTCAAATGTCCTCATATTTATATCTTTTCTAATAGAAGGGTTAATGATAATTTTTGACCTTGAGTAGATCTTCGCCATCTCACGTCCAAAAACACCTTTATATATTCCAAATTTTACTCCTTCTAAACTCTCTCTTAACAACCCAAATATCTCCTTTCTCCTCTTCCCTATTTTACCGACAAATCCAATATCTATATCCCTATTAAGAGATAAATCGGTGTGAATTTCAGGGTCACAGGCAAGAGGAAGCCAGTCTATTCCTTCTACACCATATCTTTTTGTATGATCAATAACTGTTTTCTGAGCAAAATATGTCTTATCAAAAATATAGGAGTACTCCTTATGCCACCTGAAATTTAGGTGATTATCAATTGCCCAGAAAACCTTCGGTATATTTACCTCATCAAGCCCAAGAACTGTATACAATGGCTTTCCTGTCTGTGTCTCAACAATAAGAATCATTTCCGGTTTCATCTTTATACTCGAAAGGATAGAAGAGAGCTCTTGAGGACAATTTTTTCCTTTGAACCAGTATGGTCCAAAACAAACCACTTCGTGTTCGGTCTTCTTTAGTGCCCTTATTACATAATATAATACTGACCACTCTATATAGTCAGAAAGAATGAGTATTTTCATCTTAGGTATGAGCCACAGAAAAATGCAGAAAGAGATTAAATTTTTCTATCGCAGGTGGAACACTTTAATCATTGGTCTGTGCCATTCTGTAGTTTTACGTATTATATAGGTTCATTACTGCTTTTGTTTGCTCAAGACAGAGATAAATCCAATCAGAGAAAAAAATAGAGGTGTTATCACCGGTTCCTGTGTATGACCACTAAAAAAACTTGCTATATACATTGCAATCAGAGTAAAGAGAAAGGCAATACCAATATCTTTGAGTAAATGACTCCTGCATATTTTAATACAATTCTTAAAAAGCATCAATGAAAGATACATATAACTTGCAAAACCAAAGATGCCGCTATCCATATATACCTGCAGATAATCTGAATGCCAGGTTCCTTTATCCCTAAGAAAGGGCGAAACAATAGAATAGGTGCGTGGCCCAAAACCTAAAAGCGGTCTTTTCAAAAAAAGTGATTTTGCGCTTGTCCATATTGTAAGTCTGCCTGTGGTGTGCTGTAATGGATGAATAAGAGTAACCAATCTATTTCTTACCGTTCTAAAAATTGCAATAATAAAGCCAAAAAGTGCCGTTAGGTAAATCACTGCCCACCTCTCTCTTTTCATGCCTATTACAACAATTACAGGAATAACTCCAAGCCACTGTGCCCTTTCCTGGGCAAAGATAAGCCCAGTTGCTGTAATACCTAAAACTAAAAAAGAGATAAATTTTTTAGGGAAAATTTGTTTGTTCTGAGCGAGTGAAAAAGAGAGGCAGAAAATAATCATTGTATATTCAGCAAATCTTGTAATCCCACCAGCAGTGGACTGTGCCTTTGTTGTAAAATGGTTTATTAAAACATACGATATGCCGTACAACGAAGCTATTGCCCCTGCATAAATCAATATCGCAATATAACGATAGAGCACCTTATCCTTTTTGTCAAAATCATTGAGATTTGTAACAGCAAAATAGATGAGGGAAAAAAAAATGCCGGAACGGAGTTCCGTGAGACTTACCATTACATCTACAGAAGTAAAACAGGAAATTGCTCTTATGGAAAGATAGATAATTACAGGAATATCAAGTGGGCTTCTAATAAATTTGCGCCCAAGTATACATTTCATAATCCACAAAAAAATGAGGATTATTGCAACAGCCTGTGCTAACGTATTAGAGAAAATGAGGGAAGCAAAGAAGAGATAAAACAGGTATTCTGCAAGCCTATTCAAGCATTTCACATCTCTAACTCACTCCTTATTCTCTTCCATATCTTTTCTAAAACTCCTGTCTTATTCATCTTATCAAGTATCTCAAGTGCTCTGTCATAATAACTCAATGCTTCAACATTCGCATATGCTTTTTTTGCCTTGTCCCCTGCCTCTATTGAATAATAAAAAGCCTTCTCCCAATTCTGTCCCTTATGGTAATGGTGGGTGAGAAAACCAAGCACCTCTTCTATCGCTCTTCTGTACTTTTTTTCAATAAAATCTGCAACCATAATATGTATTTCCCTTTTTCTCTTGAAAGAAAGACTGTCGTATGCAACCTCCTGTGTTAAAATATGCTTAAAAATGTACCTCTCCTCTTTCTTTGTTTTATGATAAAGCAGGAGATCAAAATATTGAAGTGAAGAAAGATATCCTTTTAATTTTTTCTTATCCTTGAGATATATACCTTCTATTGTGGAGTAGTCAAACTCCCTTCCTATTACCGATGCAGTAAGCAGTACCTTTTTAATTGAGGGAGGAAGCCTGTCAATACGGCTCATAATTACACCCTGGATAGTTTCAGGAAGCTCAAGCCCACTGATGTCTTCAGGAATAATCCACTCCCCTTTTACCTTTTTAAGAATTGTTCTCTCTATCAATGATCTTATTAATTCCTCAACATAGAATGGATTTCCCTGTGTTTGGTTCTTTATAAAATCAACAAGATCTTCCTTTGGTTGTGATATACCGATAAGAGAACCAATGAGGTTGTGAATTTCCTTTTCTCTAAGTTCTTTTAGAACAATCTTTCCATGATAAGGGTGTTGTGTAAATTCCCATTTTTTCTTTACAGGTCGTGTCACTATAACTATCAGAATAGGCATATCCTTTATATTCCTTGCAATGTAATTGAGCAAGTCACAGGATGCAGAATCAGCCCAGTGAAAATCCTCGAGTACAAGTAAGAGTGGTTCTTTTTTTCGCTTTTTACCCGTTTTTTTAGAAAATGATAGAATATCGAGGATGATATCGAACAACCTCTGCTTCCTGAGTTTTGCATCAATCGAACTGGTCAATTTTGTCTCTTCTATATCAAGATCAAGAAGTTCTCCTATAATGGGTGACCATTCACAGAGTACAGGATTCACATTTCTCATAAAATCTTCTATTTTCTCCTTTTTTTCTTCTTCGACATTCTCTTTCTCAATACCTATAAAAGAAGAAATAGGTTCTTTCCACGGGTGATACGAAATTGGTTTTCCATAAAATTGGCAGCTTCCCATGGCGAACTCGTAATCCTTTTTTAACCAAAGGTTTATAAACTCCCTTGTAATTCTTGACTTTCCAACACCTGCCTCACCAGATATGGTAACTGTATAACCTTTACCTTTTTTAACTTTTTTAATAGCATCCTTTAATTCTTTTAACTCCTTCTTTCTGCCTACAAGAACCTCTGACTCACCGCCGCTCAGCCTTTCAAAGAGAGCAATCTTTTCTTTATGTGACATCACTCTGTAAATCTTTTCAGGTTTTTTCTTACCTTTTAACTGAACTGTTTTAAGACTTTCAAGTTCAAAAACTTTTTTAATTTTTCTGTTCACACTATCTGATACAATAATATCACCTCTCTTTGCCTTGGAAAGCAAACGTGCAGCAAGGTTGACTTCATCCCCCATTACAGTAAATTCCCTTCTTTCGTTAGAACCAACATTTCCTGCAAAAACAAAACCAGAGTTTATTCCTACCCTCATCTTTATCTTTAAAGTTTGCGACCAAACACTGGATAGTATTTCATATGCGCAGCTGACCGCCCGTTCCTCATCATCCTCGTGTGCAAATGGAACTCCAAAAAGGACCATTACATTATAACCACTGGAAGCAAAATCTATCTTATCTATAGACCCATCATATCTCTCAACAATACTTTCCAGTTCTGAAAAATATCTTTGTAGGTTAATAACTGCTTTATCATCGTTGTCAAAATCAAAACCTTGAAAATTTAGAAAGAGAATGGTAACTTTTCTGTGTTCACCCCAAACCTCAAGTCCAGTAGGAGAGACGATGATTTTGTTAAAAAGAACAGGGTTAATAAAAGGTTTTAGTTTCTCAATTACTTCAATGAGTTTCTCTCTTTTTCCTCCACCAATACCATACCTCTTGATTTTTCTCATCTGTATCTCTGCATTTACATCCTTAATTGAGTAACCATCCTTTCCTCTCTTCTCAATCTTTACCTTTTCTTTAACCATTTCATAGAATTTGTCGCTCAGTATTATCTCACCAGCCTTCCCCCTCTCCTCTAACTTTTCGACTTCGTTTGTTGTTTTTCCAGTTCCAAGATAAAATAGACCGACATCCTTCATCCCTACCTTCAACAATTTAATCTTACCAGTATGAAGCGTAATATGAACTTTCAGCGGAAAGGTTCCCTGAGACGTCTTTACTCTACTAAACTCTTTGAGAATTTTTTTCATCTCCCAGGCAGAGAGGAGAGCCCTCATTTCTTTCTCTTTTTTCCCTCCTGTGCCACCATAGTAAAAGGCTGAGAGAGCATCGCCACTGAAATGATAAAGGTCACCACCGTACATAAAAATAATATCAAGTAAATGAGAAAAGTAATTGTTAACAATCTCTGTAATCTTCTCAGCACCTTCCTTGCCAATCTTTGAAAGTTTTTCCGAAAGGGCAGTAAATCCTGTAATGTCAGCTATAAGGATTGCACACTCCTTAGTGATACCATCCTTCAATGTATCGTCCTTTTTCATTAATTCATTAAATATTACACCTGGAACATATAGGGCGAGACTTGATAAGAGAGAACTCAGCCGACTCTTATCATTCATCTCCTTCTCTGATAGATATTTCCTTAATCCTTCACCCGTTTTTTTCTTCATCTTTCTTCCTTTCTAAAATTTTCCTTTTGCCCTGTTTGTGCATCTTGCCAGAGTTTTTGGTATTTTTTAGCCATATCTGCATCAATCCTTCGACTCCATTGATTTTTTCATATTTTGTGATTTTATTATAATTGGATTTAAAAGTCAACTAAAAAGCATACAAAAATAATATAAAAAATTTTAATTCAAGTTTCGCTATTTCATCTTACTACATTCTTTCTGAATTTTCTCTGATAATTTGGAGAGACCATATTTTTGGGCAATGCCACGAGCTTTTTTTAAAGCTGTCTTAGCCTCTTTTAACCTCGTCATATTCTTCCTGACCTGGCTGAGGAAGAAATACCCAGTTGCTAATAATTCATATTCATTTAACCTCTCAATCGTTTGAATAGCCTCAAGAATCATAGGTTCAGTATTCTCACCATATAGAATATTATTAATGACTCCCAAAAATATCAGATTCTGAGCCTTTATACTTTCATCTCCAATCTCCTGTGCTATTCTAAAGGCTTCTAAGACTATATTAAGTGCTTCTTTAGATTTTCCTAATTCAAAGTAGAGCTTTCCAAGATTGGTCAGCATAGTTGCTCTGGCATACTTATCACCAACTTCTTTTGTAATTTGCAAAGATTTTTCTAAAAAAGAACGCGCTTTCCCATATTCTTCAGTATTGTAATACATAATACCAATATTACCAATCTGGATACCCTCCATTCTTCTATCACCCAACTTCTCAAATATCATCCTTGCATTTTCGTAATATGTTTGAGCATTCTCAATATCACCTTTTAGTTCATAAACAACAGCAATATTACCCGAAACCACTCCTTCTAACCAGCTATTTTGAATCTTCTTGGCTTTGGCGTACGACTTAGAAAAATATTCCATTGATTTATCATATTCGCCATTGCTATAGTAAACAATACCTGTTTTTCTCAAAGCATCGGCTTCAAGGCATAAATCCTTCTCTTTTGAACCAATCTCAGTTACTAATTCCAAATACCTTAAAGCTTCTTCTTTATTACCCACATACCAGTAAAGTCCGCCTATATGTTTGAGATATACTCCAATAAGGTTCTTATTATCTATTTCGTAGACCTTATCCATGGATTTTGTAGCCAAGTTTAAAGCATCTCCAAATTTACTTATAACACTGAGAATACCAATCTTCTTTTCTAAAATTAATAATTTAACGAGTGCAGATAATTTTTTACTACATGACTTTTCTTTTCTTTGAATATTATAGATCTGTTTTTTGTTTATTATTGAGGTAAACGGAAAAAGAAATGGGATTTTGTTCATTTCCTTACAAATATCTCAAGGAGTTTCTTGATGAAAGCAATATCCATCCTACATCCCTTTCATTTCTCACAACTCAATGCTCTATGCCCTCTGCTTTCTGCACTATGCTTTCACCCCTATAATGCCGAGGTTTTCGCCAACCCTTTCGCCTGATTTTCTATATGAATAGAAAAAGTCATTCCTCGAAAATGAACAGATTTCTGGAACAAGGATTTTTTTAACCCCGCTCTCCTCCAACTGGTCTCTCACCATTCTCCACATATCGAGATAGAGGTTTTTCTCCCTCTCGATGAGATATCTTTTGTTAAACCTTTTTTGAAAGTCATTACCAACTTTATAACAGCAGGGACCAATAGAAGGCCCAAAGAGAGCTTCGATATTTTCTGCTTTTATATCAAATGTTTCGCAAAGTTCACTGATTCCTTTCTTTACAATACCTTTTTCATCACTTCTTCTGCCCGATTGCACCACACCAATGACTTTTTTACTTTGGCAATAGAGAAAAACAGCAAGACAATCCGCTGTAAAAACACCAAGAAAAAGCCCTTTTTTAACCGTTATCAATCCATCACCTTTCAGTTTTTTTGACGAACCTCGAACTATATTCACAATATCTGAATGTGTCTGTTCTGTATAAACAACATCTTTTTCATCAATGGAAACTGCATCAAAAAATCTTTTTCTATTTAACTTCACATTATTGTGAGTATCTCCCCTTCCAAAATGTAGATTTAATGTATCATAAGGCGATGGACTTATGCCTCCAATTCTTGTTGAATAAAAGACCCTGACGCCATTCCAGCCCTCAAATACAAGATATTTCAGACCGTTTTTCTCTCGTAAATGCCAGAACATAAAGTCTTCGCTTGTCATTGGTTATTAGTCATTAGGTCATCGCAGGCTAAAGAGACTGTGCCAAAATACCGCTTTTAGGTAGGCGCAGGGCCTGTCCTGAGAGAAGTCGAAGGATTAGCCTGCGAACTTAACTTCTTA
>SOKM01000176.1 GCA_004375785.1 Candidatus Cloacimonadota bacterium
CGTTCTTCTTGAACCATTACAGTGGATACTTATAAAAAGGTCTGCTCCCGAATTGTTGGCCAAACGTGACCTTTCCCTTAATGTAACAAAAGTATCGTCATCTCGTGTCATTAAGACTGTAAAGCCTTTTTTAATGAGCATCTTTTTTAACTCCCTTGATATCTTTAAGGCAATCTCTTTTTCTGTCAGGCCTGATGGCCCAACCGCACCCGGGTCTCTGCCGCCATGACCAGGGTCAATGACTATTCTATTTATTAAACGTTTTTTCGGGGGTTTCTTTACTTCTGGTGGCTTTTCTTTCTTCTTGTAGAATGTAATCTTTATTGAGGGACCTGATTTTACAAGTTCCCTATCAATTCTTTCAATCATTTTTGTATCGTAGAAAAAAGAGAGAATAGCTCTGTCAATCTCCTGCTGGAGAATGACCTTTTTAATTTCTCCTTTTCCTTCAAAAGGTGGGATAATGGCAGGCTTGCAGACACCATTATGGAGGGTAAGTTTAAGTTTTCCTTTTTTGTCATCATCTATAGAAGTAATGAGTTCACTTTGCGAAGTGAGTATAAAACATATTTTATCATTTTCCTGCTTTAGAACAAACGAATCAGGATTGAATGTTTTTCGGTCAACTACAAGAGAATTTAATGAACCGAGAAGAAAGATTTCCTTATCAGTTGCATTAGAGAGAACCACTTCAACGTCAGGGAGGGAAACAAAAGGTTTTCCACCAGAAGAAATAAAAGGGAGGAACATTTTTCTTCCCTTATTATCAAGTAGATAATATGGATTCTGCTCGACAAAGGTGAGGGTATGCTCAGGAAAATTTAGAACAAATCTTTTCTCTGCTTCTTTTCTTGTGAAAGAAACATTGAAAACCTTCTTAAAGTCTTCAAGAGAGACATATACCCATTTCCCTTTTATGACTGTAGAAATTGTTGCTCTCTCTGTTCCATAGAAAAAAAGGATATCGGAAAACAAAAACGAAGGAAAGAAGAAAATTAGAAATAGAATTATTATCCTTCTCATTTATCTATTCCTTTCTGGATACGTTCAAGTTCCCTTCTGATTTCTCTTTCTCTAATTGCCTCTCTTTTTTCAAATTTCTTTTTTCCTTTTGCAAGCCCAAGTTCGACCTTAACGATTCCTCTACGAGAAACATAAACTTTTAAAGGAACGAGGGTATATCCTCTTTCCTGAATTTTACCTGTCAATTTTCTAATCTCCATTTTCTTTAATAGTAATTTTCTCTTTCTTCTGGTAGAATAGTGGGTAAAACCGTCTTTCTTTTCATAAAGACTGATATGCATATTATAAAGGAAAACTTCGCCACTCGCTATTGTTGCATAACTATCAGTAAGAGAAATTTTCGAAGCCTTGACAGATTTTACTTCACATCCAATAAGAACAATACCTGCTTCGTATGTCGCTTCTATATTATACAAATGTCTTGCTTTTCTATTTGTTGCAACGGCTCTCATTGTTTCTTTCTTATTTTTCATTTTTCCATTATATAACTAACAAAAAAGAGTGAAAAAGTCAAACAAATTTTTGTGAGCTGAAGAGAAAATTAGCCACGGCAACGCACGGTTTAGAATTTTGAGGTTACAAAACCAAAAAGAAAACGCCTCAGCCGTGGTAAAAATATGCTTTTGGATAGGTGGTTATGGGGAAACCTTGAATTGATGTTTTACCGTGTAGAAACCGTGGCTAAAAATGTTCTGATTTTACAGGAACTCTCTTGGGTCGGTTATTTCACCTTTTATTGCAGTTGCAGCCGCAGTTGCTGGAGATACAAGATAGACTTCTCCTTTAGTACTTCCCATTCTTCCCTTGAAATTTCTGTTTGTCGTAGTAACTGCAACTTCTCCATCTGCAATTATACCCTGATGTGCACCAAGACAGGGGCCACACCCAGGGTTTATAATGAGAGCACCTGCAGTTAGGAAAGTATCAAATAGTCCCTTATTAATTGATAACTTGCATATACTTCTTGATGCAGGACCTATGATTAATCGGATATTTTTGTCAATTTTTCTACCTTTAAGGATTTTTGCCACTATCTCCATATCGTCCATTCTTCCATTTGTGCAGGAACCTATAAAGACCTGATTTACTTTTATTCCCTTTGCCTGAGAGACTGGTTTTACATTATCAACAGAATGTGGAAAGGCTATCTGGGGTTCGAGATTTGATACATCGTATTCATAGGTCTTCTCATATTGGGCATCTTTATCTGCAAAAACAGGTTCAAAAGCAAAGACTCCCTTTTCTCTTATATACTTTTCAGTAGTCCGGTCAAAAGGAACAACAGCTGATTTTGCGCCCATTTCCATAGAGAGATTTGCAAGAACAAATCTCTCAGAGACATCCATCTTCTCAACTGTTTCTCCATAAAACTCTATCGACTTGTAGATTGCTCCGTCACACCCAGTATTACCAATTATGTGAAGTATTACATCCTTTGAGAAAACCCCGTCAGGAAGGTTTCCATATATGGTTACCTTGTAGGTTTCTGGAACCTTAAACCAGATCTGTCCTGTTGCCCAGACAGCAGCCATCTCCGTTGCTCCAATACCTGTTGAAAACGCTCCGATAGAACCGTATGAAGTAGTATGCGAATCTGTTCCTATTGCGATTTGACCGGGCAATATAAAAAGTTTTTCTACGACAATCTGATGACAGATACCTTCGCCAATTTCAAAGAAATTCTTGATTCCCTGTTCGGCTACAAAATCTCTTATTATTTTGTGCTCATTGGCTGTTTTTATTGATTCTGCTGGTGCCCTGTGGTCGAGAATTATAAGAATTTTTTCTGGATTCCATACATTCTTTTTGCCAATTTCGTTAAATTTTTTAATAACAAGCCCTGCATTATCATGGCTCATACATAAATCAGGTTCTATCTCAACAATATCTCCTTTGCTGACATCGTTCCCGGACTTCTTGTATAAAATTTTTTCAATAAAGGTTTTACCCATTTTTTAATTTTTTCCCATACTTTTTTTGGAATTTCTCTACCCTCCCAGCTGTGTCAACAAACTTCTGTTTACCCGAAAAAAATGGATGACATTTCGAACATATCTCAATGTGCACATCTTTCACAGTAGAGCGAGTCTTTATGACATTCCCACAAGCACAGGTTATTGTCGTTTCAAAATATTCAGGATGTAACTTCTTTTTCATTCAGCCTCCTGCTGTTTAGTTTATTTTATATTTTCTTAATTTCGAGCTTTTATACTTTACCTTTTCTAAATTTCTATTTCGTGTTTTTTTGCTTTTGTTATTGGTTCATTGCTTTTAAGAATTCCTTGTTATTTTTTGTCTCTTTCATTCTCGCAGTGAGGAATTCCATTGCCTCTATCTGGTTCATCTCGTTCAACAATTTTCTTAGTATCCATAGCTTGTTTAGTTCGTCCGGCGTAAGAAGGAGTTCTTCTTTTCTTGTTCCTGACTTATTGATATCTATAGCAGGAAAAATTCTTCTATCAGCAAGTTTTCTATCAAGCACAAGTTCCATATTGCCTGTTCCTTTAAATTCTTCAAAAATAACTTCATCCATTCTGCTCCCTGTTTCGATGAGGGCAGTCGCTATAATGGTAAGACTCCCTCCCTCTTCTATATTTCTTGCGGCTCCAAAGAACCTTTTGGGTTTATGAAGAGCATTCGAATCAACCCCACCTGTGAGTGTTTTTCCACTGTGTGGTATAACTACATTATGTGCTCTTGCCAGCCTTGTAATACTGTCGAGCAGAATCAGAACATCACGTTTTTGTTCAACCATCCTGCGCGCTCTTTCAAGAACCATTTTTGCAACCTGAACATGCCGGGTAGCCGGTTCATCAAATGTTGAACTAATTACTTCTCCTTTTACAGACCTTTTCATATCTGTTACCTCTTCAGGTCGTTCGTCGATTAAGAGAACAATCAATATAATATCTGGATCATTAGTTGTCGCACTATTTGCAATCTTCTGGAGAATAACAGTTTTTCCTGCCCTGGGTGGAGAGACAATAAGAGCTCTCTGCCCTTTCCCAATGGGGGTCAAAAGATCAATAATTCTTCTTGAAACATCACCGTTGCCTGTTTCGATTCTTATTTTTTCTTCTGGGTATAGGGGGGTGAGGTTGTCAAACCTAATCCTATCTTTAGCATTCTCAGGGTTATCTAAATTCACTGCTTCAACCTTAAGCAGTGCAAAAAATTTCTCACCTTCTTTTGGAGGTCTTATCTGTCCAGAGACAGTGTCTCCCGTTAGAAGTCCGAATTTTTTTATTTGTGAAGGCGATACATATATATCATCTGAGCCATGAAGATAACTATTTTTAGGTGAACGAAGAAATCCAAAACCGTCGTTATTTATTTCAAGAACTCCCTGGCCGAAAATCAAGCCGTTCTGCTGTGCCTGAGCGTCAAGGATACCGAAAATAAGTTTCTGTTTTTTAAGTGTTGAATATCCTTGAACATTGAGAACCTTCGCAATCTCCTTGAGTTCTGAAAAGGTTTTACCGTTTAGTTCTGCTATTTCCATTTTTACTTACCTTGTTTTATGGGTTTAATATGAATTCCAGTGCAGGAAGCACTGAAAAGATGGGAGAATTTATCCGCCGATTCGTGTTTTTAAGTTTGTCTTCTTATCATTTTCCTTTTTCGGCTCGTTGGACCTGATGGCTGAAACAGGGGAAGTCTCTCTATCTTTCTCCTCTTTCCCGGTTAATCGGGAGATTTTGCCTCCTTCTCTTTTGTTGCCTGTATTTATTTCTTCAACTGAGTCTTTTCGACTCATTAATAGGGTGGAACTATCTATTCTTATTTTTTTGAACCCTTTAACTGTAATAATTTCACCATTTTTAACGGTTATCTCCACTTTACTGTCTTTTCCAATTCTTAAACTGTCTCCTCTTGATAAATGTTGCCCAAAAGTGAGTTTCTTCCACTTGCTCCTTCTAAGTCTTTTTACCTTTGAATTTCCAACAAGAAAGGTCACTTTTCCCAAATGTCCAATTTCTGCTTTGGAACCTTTATCTAAATCAGAATGCGATGTGTGCTTAAAAGAAATTGACTTCAGCACATTTGAATAATAGTATTTATTGAGCATACCAGTTACTATGAGAAGCGTTGTAAGAATTAAAGCTATTACTACAAGGACAGAAGATAATGTTATTACGAGAACTTTTTTAGAATTCATTTTTGAAGTTTCATTTTTTAGAATTCACTCTTAAAATTTTACTTTTTGGATATATAACGCAAAGAAAAGGTTTTGTCAAGTATTTTTTTAATTTTTTTAAAAAAATATTTATGCCTACTTCAGACGGGTTTTCTTATATTTTTTATTCCTTTGATTAACTCATTCACCTATTTACTTAATAACTCAATTACTGATGTCAAATGACTTTTGTTCCATTGATTATCAACTCGAATTTGCAACTCAGGAAATCAGCCGCCCTTCTTGATATGACCATTCGCGATAGGAAAATTTCAAAATATTCCATAACAGCAGCAATTGTCGTATCTATTGTTAGATTAAAAATTATTTTCTTCTCCTCCCTATCCACTTCCAGGAGAGATTTTGATGTGGCATAATTAACACGGTCATGAATGTCAAACTTCACAAATTCAGGGTTTCTGACCCTGCTTCTATGAACATCAGATTTATCTGCAAGAATTAATGCTGCGGCAATGTCACTGACAGGAAGCCCGTCCTCTTCATGATGATTTCCTATTGCACCAATTATCTCAGCAATATCATTTACAGGCATATCCATTTTTGTAAGAATGGAGTGAACTATAACAGAGCCAGTCTGCGCATGATGCTCTCTGTTGATTACATTTCCGATGTCGTGCAGGTAACCAGCAATACTTCCAAGGGTAATGGTCCTTTCTTTCTTTTCAAGGTCTTTAAGTATTCTTTCTGCTGTTTTAGCAACCCTTTTTGAATGTCTTCTACCGTGTTCTGTATAACCAATGATGCCTAAGAAATTGTCTGCTTTCTTTACATAACTTTTCACTATTGCATTATTCATTACATCTATTAGTGTAATCATCACCTTACACCTTTTCAATCTTCCAGTTTCCATCTATAAAATCAACGACCACTTTTTCATTTTCTTTTATTTCACCTCTGATAATCTTGGATGAAAGGACATTCTCTATCCTTTTCTGTATAACCCTCTTGAGTGGTCTTGCACCAAAATTTCTGTCGAATCCCTCCCTTGCAAGCTCATTCTTTGCAGCTCCTTTTAACTCTATCTCTATATTCTTTTCCTTTAATCTCTTTCTCAGGTCGATTAGCTGTATTTCAATTATCTTCTTTATATCTTCTTCTGTTAGAGAATGGAAGACTATTATGTCATCAAGCCTGTTGAGGAACTCAGGTTTAAATTTACTTCTTACTTCTTCCATAACCCCTGTTCTCATCCTTTCGTAATCATCTGCATTTTCCTGTATCCATTGAGAACCGATATTTGATGTCATAATGATAACACAGTTTTTGAAATCAACTGTTCTTCCCTGACCGTCTGTTAGTCTTCCATCGTCGAATATTTGCAGAAGCACATTAAAAACATCTGGATGAGCCTTTTCTATTTCATCAAGAAGTATTACCCTGTAGGGTCTTCTTCTCACTGCCTCTGTTAGTTGTCCGCCTTCTTCATATCCGACATATCCCGGGGGTGCACCTATGAGTCTTGAGACGGTATGTTTTTCCATATATTCACTCATATCCATTCTAACCATTGCATCTTCTGTGTCAAAAAGAAATAAGGCAAGTGTTTTTGCAACCTCAGTCTTTCCTACACCTGTTGGGCCAAGAAAGAGAAAGGAACCGATGGGCCTCCTCGGGTCTTTCAGTCCTGCACGTGCCCTTCTAATTGCCTCAGAAATAGATACGATGGCTTCATCTTGTCCAATCACCCTTTCATGGAGTTTTTTCTCCATTTTTAATAATTTTTCCGATTCTTCTGTAAGCATTCTCTGAACCGGAATGCCTGTCCATTTAGAAATAAGTTCTGCAATATCCTCTTCTCCAACGACATCATCAATGCCCCGTTCTCCCATCCATTTTTCCCTTTTTTCGTTAAATTCCTTCTGCAATGCATCCACCTCATCCCTTAATTGAGCCGCCCTCTCGTATGCTCTTGATTGAACTGCTTCCTTACCCTCCATAGTGAGTTTTTTGATTTTCTTTTCTAATTCTTTAAGTTCTGGAGGTGCACTGTAGATGTCAATACGCAGTTTTGCGCAGGCTTCATCTATCAGGTCTATTGCCTTATCTGGTAGTTTCCTGTCACTTATGTACCGCTGAGAGAGTTTTACTGCTGCTTTAATAGCATCATCTGAAATCTTAACACCATGATGCGATTCATATCTATCCCTCAATCCTAAAAGAATCTGTATAGCATCTTCTATTGAAGGTTCTGCAATAAAAACAGGTTGAAACCTTCTCTCCAGCGCACTGTCCTTTTCAATATGTTTCCTGTATTCATCGAGTGTGGTCGCTCCAATCGCTTGCAGTTCACCCCTTGCGAGAGCTGGTTTTAACATATTTGATGCATCGATTGCACCCTCTGCAGCACCAGCTCCAACAATGGTGTGCAGTTCATCCATAAAAAGGATAATCTCACCTTTTGACCTTTTAATTTCGTCCATTACTGCCTTCAATCGTTCCTCAAACTCACCACGAAACTTACTCCCTGCAAGCAGTGACCCCATATCGAGTTGTATAACCCTCTTGTTTTTCAAAATCTCAGGAACATCGTCGGATGCTATCTTCTGGGCGAGACCTTCCACAATTGCAGTCTTGCCAACGCCAGCCTCACCAATAAGGACAGGGTTATTTTTTGTCCTTCTTGATAGGACCTGTATAATCCTTTTAATCTCATCTTCCCTTCCGATTACAGGGTCAATCTTTCCTTCACTTGCAAGTTTTGTAAGATTTCTTGAATATTTTTCAAGCACCATATATTTACTTTCAGGGTTTGGGTCAGTCACTCTTTGACCTCCTCTTATCTTTTGGAGCGCCTGGTATATCTTCTCTTTTGTTATGGAAAACTCCTTGAAAATTCTTTCGATACCACCATCGTTTATATCAGATAACGCAATTAAAAGATGTTCAGTTCCTACAAACTCATCTTTCAGTCTCAGTGCCTCCTCTTTTGCAAGGTCAATCGTCTTTTTTGCTCGCGGCGTTATATATATCTGTTTTTCCGCAGCCCCATATTCGAAATGAACCTGTGGAGTTTTATTGAGTTCCTCCTCTACTTTATTTAGAACTGCCTCTGCATTTATGTCGAGTTTTTTTATGATATCTGGGACCAATCCTCCTTCCTGTTTCAGCAGAGCCCAGAGGATATGTTCTGAATCGAGTTGATTGTGATGGAAGATGTCAAGACCTTCCGAAGCAACCTGGATAACTTCTTGCGCCTTTTCAGTAAACTTATCAAACCTCATTGTTTTTTTACCTTCTTTACGATGTCTCTAAGAAAACACTCAGATACCTTTGATTACATAGATTCTTAAAAAAAATTACACAGGTTAGAGATTCTGTCTTTTCAGAAATCTCTTTTCGATTTAGCAATACACTATAATACAAAACAACCAATTTTGCAAGAAAAAAATATTTGTATTTGGGGGCAGGCGTTCAATTGTTCAATTTTACTTGACTATTTAATCAAAATCTATTATAAATTATATTATGGCTAAAAGACCACGACTAAAAGGAGCTGGGTTATATCATCATATTTATAATAGAGGAAATGATAGGCATCCAATATTTAAGGAATACTCGGATTACGAAAGGTATCTTAAATATCTTTTTAATTATGGGAGAAAATACAAAATTGACATAATTGCTTACGCCTTAATGCAATGGCACCTGCATCTTTTTATCTTCGATCATTTAGGAAAAGTATCAAAATTTATAAATGTTCTCCATGATCAGTATGCGCAAATTTTTAACAAAGTTTATGGGCGAGTCGGGCATGTTTTTGAGGGTCGATTTAAGAATAAGGTAGTTGATGCTAACAATTACGGTATTTGGCTTTCTCGGTATATTCATCGTCAACCTGTAGAAGCAAACTTGGTAAGTAGTCCTGAGGATTATGAGTGGACGAGTTATCTGGTATACATTGGGAAGAAAAGAAACATTTTATTAAAACCCGATGTAATTTTAGATCAATTTGGAAATAATAGAGCCAGTTCATATAATAAGTATAAGAAATTCGTTGAAGGTGATAATGTTGGACCGATTGATTGGAGAGAGGTTGAGTTGAGTTCTCAACCAATTATTGGTGATGAAAAGTTTGTGGAAGAAGTACATTTGAAATTTGGGAAAGAAAGTTTTGAAGAAATTATTATTAAAGATCCCCTGGGGCTGGTTAGTTCTCGTTTAAATGTTTCGGTTGATGTACTAAAACATCCTAATGGCAATGTGCTGAGGGGGGTACGTCGTCATGCAATTGTTATTTTAGGGAAAGAGTTTGATTTCGGGGTAAGGAAGATAGCTCGAATTTTTAACGTCTCGCCTTCTTTAGTTACTTATATTTTAAAAAAATGAGCTTTCTTAAGATTGAACAATTGAACGCCTGCCCCCCAATGGTTACACCTGTAACGATTTCTTTTAAGAAGTGTGGGAGCTATGAAATAATTGAACTGCGAAAGCAGGTTGATGCACTTCTTGAGCCATTTGAAAAATTATTAAAAAAGATAAAAAGATGTGACAGAGTTCTATTGAAACCCAACTTACTGTCTGGTCATCCGTCTGAGCATGCAGTAACGACCCATCCTAAATTTTTAGAAGCTGTTCTGCAATTTTTTATTGATTTAGGTACCAAACCTCTGATTGGAGACAGCCCCTCGCCTGTTTTCAAAAATATGGGGAGATTATTTGAAGTTACAGGCTTGTCGGATTTAGAAAGACGATATAATGTTCCGCTGATTTTTTTTGATAAAACAGGATGGGAAAAGAAATCCATTAATGGAAAGGATTATCCTATTGCAAGAATAATAGAGGAAGTGGATTACATTATTAATCTCCCAAAGGTAAAAACACATATTCTCACCCTTCTTACGTTAGGTGTTAAAAATATGTATGGAGTTATTCCAGGGTTCAAAAAAACTTTGTTACACAAGGAGTTGCCGAACTCGGTAGCCTTCAGCGAAATGAATCTTGATGTCTATCTTCTCTCGAAACCGCTGCTTACCATTTATGATGGAATAGTAGGTATGGACGGCGAGGGACCTGCAGCTGGAAATCCTGTAGCACTCAATTTTATGCTTGCAACCGATTGTGCAATTACTGGTGATATGTTCATTACTGAACTTTTGGGAATAGAGAAAAGAAGATTTCCATTATATCTCGCTGTAGAAAAAAGTGGAATTGAGGTGGATATGAAATATAAATTTTTTGGTGACCCTCTTGAGACCTACGAAAGAAAAATCATTAGACTTCCCGGAACAAATCGACTCAATTTTCTGCCGTCTATCCTGACAAAAACAGTCGGGACTCAGATTTGGGCGAGACCGAGAATTATCACAAAGAAATGCGCAAATTGTGGAAAGTGTATGGAAGCCTGTCCTGCTGCTGCAATAAAAAAAGGTGTGGTAAGACCCTATTTTAATTACAGGAGATGTATTAATTGCTTTTGCTGTGTTGAAGTCTGCCCTTACCGGGCAGTTGAAATAAAAGTATCACCTTTGGTAAAGTTGGGAATGATACTATAAAAGAGAAAAGGATAAAGGAAAAAGGTTAAAGGATAAAGTGAAGATAGAAAATAGAGAATGACTTAAGTGGGAAGAATAAGGGATATAGGATCTAAAGAAACCAAACAAAGCAGATAAACTAAATAAACCGTAATACAAAAGGAGGAGAGATGAGAAAATTGCTTATAATTGTAATCGTACTTGTTGTTTTAATAGGATGCTCGGAGTTTATGAAGAGAATGGTTGTCAAGGAGTTAGAGTTTAGTTTAAAAAGCGTAAGTCTTATTGAGTACGATATCTCAACAATGACTGTTAAAGTTGCTCTGAAGGCTTATAATCCGAATGATATTGATGCCGTGATTGATAGGTTGGATTACTCGTTTTATATCAATGAAAAGAATGCTGCAAATGGGACTACAGGAAGAAAGGTAACAGTGAAGGCTGGGAAAACAGAGACCATTTCCACTAATCTCAAGATAAATTATTTAAATCTTGGTTCAGCCATTCTTAAGGCAGTTAAAGAAAAGAAAGCAGATTTCAGAGTGGATGGAACTGTGTTTGTAGAGACACCTGTTGGTGCAATCACGTTCCCGATAGAGTTATTCTATCCGTAAGTACATACAAGTAAAAGTATAAAGCTAAAACTCAGATTAAGGGACTAAGCTTGGTGGAAAATGTTTCTCTTAACGAGACAACCTGAAAGAAAAATCAGAATGAGCAAAAAGTGAATGTTCATTTTACTTCTTATCATACTGAACTTTACCATTTTTTATAAAAAATTGCAATTAAAAAATACAACAACGGATAAGCAAGAACATATACAACATAATTGTTGTAATACAAATCTGTTGTAAAACAAAACTGTCGTAAATAATCAGGGAAGACAAATAAAACTATTAAGGGTATTGCGCCCTCTTTCTCTACAAACAATGACAAAATTATTTTGCTTGAAATTTTTAATTATAAGTGGTAAAAACATAATATGAGTAATCAAACATAAAAGTTAGGGGAAGATATGAAAATCTGCCATAAATGTAAGAAGGAAATTGAAATTGAGGGGAAGGTTATGAGGGAGGAGCTCTGCCCTTTCTGCAGTTCTAATCTTCACTGCTGTCTCAATTGCAGGTTTTATGATGAGTATGCTCATAACAAATGCAGGGAATCGAGAAGTGAATGGGTAAGTGATAGAGAGAGGGGAAATTTCTGCGGATATTTTAAGTATAAGGACAGCGAAGAATCAGGTGCATCAGAGGAGAGAAAAGAGAAGGCGAAGGAAAAACTCAGAAAGCTCTTCGGGAAAAAGAGTAAAGAGTAAGCAGTAAGGGATGAAAAATAGAGGCTTAACATATTATTTCATTTGTTTGATTGGTTGAATTGGTTTGATTCGTTGATAGAGAAGATGCGCAGGAAGTGAAACTTCAAAAGAATTAGGAATAACACCATTTACTACTGAAGATTGCTTCAGTCGTCAGTATGAGAGTCAACTCGCAATGACATCTTTTTTAGTTCATTATAAAGGTAGAATAAAGAGAAGGCTATCGTGATATACAAGAACAAAAAAGAGTCGGTAGAAACCGACTCTTTTTTGTTCCAAATCCTCAGAACCTTATTAACAATTTCGTCTTTGTAGAAGCATTTGTTCTCATCCTACAGATATATATCCCCCTTGCTGTCTTTATGTCACCTTCGTTAGTGCCATCCCATATTGTCTGATAGTATCCAGGTTTTTGTACCCTGTTTACCAACCTTTTTATATGCCTACCGGATACATCGCATATGTCTATTTCTACCTCAGTCGCTACAGGAATCTGATACTTTATAGTCGTTCTATTAGAAAATGGATTGGGGTAGTTCTGATTTAGGGTAAATGTAGTTGGAATTCCAAGTGTTTGTGGGTTAATCTTAATGGTATTAAACCACTCTACCTTTCCATTTTGATCAACACTTCCAAGCTTATAGTAATAGACATTATGGAAATTTACATCTTTATCTGTATACGAATAGTTACCACCCATAGGCGAGTTTCCACCGGAAGGTATGCATGTAATGGTTTTCCATTCTCCATCTACATTTTTTCTTTCAATAAGCCAGATTGCATTATCAATCTCACATTCTGTTCTCCATTTCAGAAGAATTCCTTCATTTGATAACGATGCTGAGAACCCTGTTAGTTCAATTCCTGCAAGAGGTTCAGTTTTCGCAAGATAAACATCATAACTACCAGCACCGAACGACTCTGTATATCCTGCAATGATACACCCATCATCAGAAGTCTCTACTACTGAATAACCATAATCAGTGTTTGAACCTCCATACGTCTTAGTCCAGGTGGTGTCACCGTTTGAATCGGTCTTTATAAGATAAACGTCATAAATACCTGCACCGAACGACTCTGTATAT
>SOKM01000023.1 GCA_004375785.1 Candidatus Cloacimonadota bacterium
TTATTCTCTTTTCATACTCCATACCCATAACAGCATATGTACCGAGGTGTTCTGCTTCATCTACAACCCATAATTCTTTAGGCTCTTTTGCGTTTTCATAGATTTTTAATCCATTTATTAATCTTATCTCTTTATCTTCCCTTCCATGAATAATAAGAATGGGTCTTGGAGAAATTTTCTCAACATAGATAGAAAGGTCAACATCCTTTGTGTCGATTCGAAGCCTTTTCCCTGCTGCCCAGACTGCCATTGGAATGAATGGGTATTCTGGTAGGTGATAGTATGCCTTTGCAAAGTCTCGCACAGCACTTCTGAAGGAGAGATAAGAGCAGTCTGAAATAACGGCTGAAATATTGGGGTTTTGCGATGCTTCTAAAAGTGCAACCATTCCTCCCATTGAAAAACCCATAACACCCATCTTTTTTTCTCCTTTCTCCTTGAGAAAATTAACCGCTGCTCTGAGGTCCAGTTTTTCAAAATAGCCGAGAGAACAGTATTTCCCGCCGCTTTCCCCATGTGCCCTGAAATCAAACAGGAGCACAGAAAAGTTATTATTGAAAAGAAAAAGAGCAACGTCTAAGAGATCACTCTTATCAACTGCAAAACCGTGTAAAAGAATGATAACCACTTTTGAAGACTTATTTTTAATATACCATCCTTTTATTGCGACAGCGTCCTCAGTCGTAAACTCAATATTTTCATACTTAAGACCATGAACACCCGGGGTAATATTCCCACGAAATCTTGGTGGGGAGATTATTAAGGAGGAGGTTTTCCAGAGAAAGAGAAAAAGAAATAAGATTATTAAAACTACAAGGAAAATCAATTCTACTTTTCCTTTACCTTTTGGCTTCATTAAAACATAGGTTTATCGTTACTGTTTTAAAGTTTTTTTCTCACTTTTTTCATCTTTTTTTTGTGCCTTCGTGGCTTTAATTTTGCTCTTTTTCTTTCGTTGCTCTCTCCTTCTTTTCGTTTTAAGTTTCGTTTTAAGTCTTTTTATTTTATCCTTTGTTTTTGTTCTTGCCATTTCACCTCCTTTGCCAAAATTTTATTTATTATAATTTAGAAAACTCTCCTTGTCAATAACAATTTATGAGATTTCTTGAAAATGCAAGATTAAAAAACAGATATAAAAGTTACAATGTAAAGTGTCAAAATTATCTTGACTTTTGTCTGTTTTTATTATATTTATGATAAATGAAATGAAGGCTGATCTAATTAGAATAACCATCGAAAGACAGATACCGTTAAAACGTGAAATAGGTATGAATCCTTATAATAAACTTTTATCAAGAATTTTAAGTGGCGCCTCTGATGCAAATATATCATTTATAGAAATGTGCAAATTGTTGATTGAGTTAGGTTTTAATGAACGCATTCGTGGTAGCCATCATATTTTTACTAAAGATGATGTTGAAGAGATTTTGAACTTACAACCTAAAGGAGCGAAGACAAAACCATATCAAGTTAAACAGATACGAAGAGTAATTTTGAAATATAAACTTGGAGACCAAAATGAATAAGTATGAAATAATAATCTATTGGAGCGATGAGGACGAAGCATACATTGCAGAAGTTCCGGAATTGCTAGGTTGTATGGCAGATGGCTTGACATATCAGAAAGCCCTATCTAATGTTGAAGTGGTAATTCAGGAATGGATAGAGATTGCAAAGGAGTTAGGTCGTCCAATCCCGGAGCCCAAAAGACGTCGTTTAGTTTTTGCGTAATATGTTGACAGTATATGGCTCCTGATTTGAATGAGAACTGCATCTTATTTGAGACGACAAAAAGTACAATTTAGCTTGAAACATTTCAAGTGATGTTATTTAGATCCAATCAAAAATTGATATTTCTTTTTATTCTTTTAATAACTTTTATGTTTAGCTGTCAGAAAAAAGAAATGCCTTTATATGTTGATTGTTATGAATATGAACTTAACTTGCCTCAGACATATAATATCGCAAATGCAAAATGGTCACCTAATGGAGATGAGATACTTATCACAAGTGAAGTTTTTAAAATAGAATTGTTTCCAATAAGTTACCATTTCATGATTCTGGATACAACATTAAAAAACAATCTTGAGGAAGTTTTTTCTTTCTCCTCAGAATGTTTCTGGTTTGATAACACAGCCTGTTGGTTGTCTGACAGCACTTTTATATTTAATGTCGAAAAGCGTCTAGATAATTCGTTAAGAAATAACCCCAAAATTATCTATAAATTTAACCTTTCATCAAGAGAAACAACGCGTATTTATGAAGACGAGGATTACTTTTATCTGAGGGATGCTTTTGCCCAAAACTTGTTACTTATAAAAACTCCAGAAAATGTTTTTTTTGCTCATGTTTCCCCCCATTCTGGTGGAGTAATGTCTCTTTACAAAAAGTCCCTAAAGGACAGTTCAGAACCTGTAGGATTAACTCCTCTTCATCCTGATACCCTTTTGCCATTAAGTGCTGTCTATTCTGCACGATTTGTTTCAAATAATAAGGTTGTTTACGAAAAGTGTGTTGTAAAAACGCCGGGTGGTGATATGGTTAGGAGGTTAGAGATAATGGATTTAGCTAATAGAAGTTCTCAATTATTAAAGGAATATAAATTCTCCATAGAAGATAGTGAAGGAACTGGTTTTGAGGTTTCGCCTTCTGGAGAATGGCTGATATATTTACCTTCCTATTCTTTTATTATCTCTTCCCTTCATCCAACGGATGATACCCTAAGATTGCTTTCTGTGATTAATCCAGAAATTGAAAAACGTTTAGTTTTGAGGCGCAATTATGGAGATAAGAAAAATTTTTCATATAAGAGATATAAATTTTGGGCGGTTGATTGGTCTCGGAAAGGAGACAAAATTCTTTGTATAGGAGAGGAAAGAAGAACAAAGGAAAGGAAGTTATTTATTGTAAAATTGCCGAAACACATTAATTGAGTGTTGATATAACGAGTCACCCCTTCTCCGATTCGCTCAAGAGGGTTCTGGCTTCATCTATGCCGCTGTAATGCGGATAGTTTTTAATCAGGAATTCCAATGCACCTCTGCCGAGATTCTTATCTTCTATGTTCTTCAAGAATATTCTACCGGTTTTAAGGAGCGATACTGGTGCAAGTTTATCTTCCGGATGATTTTTAACGAGCAGAGAGAAGAGTTCCACTGCTTTGTTATACTCTTCTTGTGATACAAGATTCGTCGCTATCCTGAATTGTGTCTTTGTCGTAAAGAGATGTTCAAGCTTTCCCTCATACACCTCAAGGTATACATTGAAGACCTCTTCCATTTTCCCTTTCTCATATAATTGCGAGATAAGTTTTTCATATTCTATTGAAGCGTCGTTCTTTCTTTCAAGCAAAAGAAGAGACCTTGCAAGTTCGAGCCTTGCATCACTGTTTGATGGTTCCTCTTTAAGTACCTCTCTGAGGAGATTTATTGCTCCCTCTGTATCACCAGCATCCCTTTTTATAAATGCCTCTTCAAGTTTAGGATGTAATTGAACAGCCTCAATTTGTTTCTCTATTTTATCTGCAAGGTATTTCTCTTCCACCTTCAGGTATTTCATACCAAACCCCGCCGCAAGACCGAAGATAAATCCGCCGACATGGGCAAAGAATGCAACACTAGAAAATGTCGATTTTGTAATCATCGCATAAAAGAGTTGTTCAAAAAACCAGAAGCCGAGTGCAAACCATGCATATAACAGGAACGTCCCCCAAATCGGTCTAAAAAAAAGTATGAAGAAATAAAAAAACCTTATCTTTGTTTTGTAGAAACGGACCGCAAAAGTGCCCATCACAGCAGATATTGCACCGGATGCTCCTATAAGAGGAACAGTTGAACCGAGATTAAAGATAGTGTAAGAGAGGGAAGCGAAGATGCCTCCGATGAGAAAAAGAGAGATAAAAAGTGGTCTTCCCCAGTAATCTTCTATATTGACTCCAACAAGCCAGAGGAACAGCATATTGAAAAAGAGATGAAAGAAACCGCCGTGTACAAAAATGGAAGTAAAAAGATTCAAAAAATTGAACTTACCCGGTTTAAATCCTAAAATACTGAAAACCCTCTTTTCGAGCCTTGTTTTGTATTTAGTATAGACCTCTTCCCATTCCTTGTATTCCTCGCTCTCTTTATCAATGATTTCTCCTGCCAAAAGTGCTTTATGAAATTTCTCATACCCTTCTGGGTCATATCTAACATCCGGGTGTTCTGATATATATATATAGATAAATTCTGATTCTTTTTCAAATAACTCTTTTGATATTTTATTGATCTGTGTCCGCTGTTTCAGTTCAATGGGAAAGGTGATAAGCCAGGTAATGGTGCAAAGCCCAATGAGAGTAATGGTCAGGTAGGGTAAACGTCTGAATAGTTTATCATGCCCTACGGGTAATATCAATCTGTTCTCCTATTTTGATTTTCTTCTATCCTCTAACTCCCATCGTACATCTTCTATCCTTTATTCTCACTCATTAATCATATAATATTTTTTTAAAAAAGCAAGAAAAAAAATTGACTAAGGGAAAAATTTGTGATATTAAAGAATAATGAATTCTCGGAAATTGAAAATTGGGGGCAGGCGTTGAAATCTGCACCTGCACTACCACCTTCCCTCCCGATTCCGTCATTGTCTTGCTTCTTAAATACGCTTGGCAATGGTGAAGTTTTTCCCTGCCCTTCCACCATTCTCCTCGACTCCTTCATTGTCTTGAGTAGA
This sequence comes from Candidatus Cloacimonadota bacterium, assembly GCA_004375785.1. Lineage (GTDB taxonomy): Bacteria > Hydrothermota > E44-bin80 > E44-bin80 > E44-bin80 > E44-bin80. Next base: position 4,711 of record SOKM01000023.1, read on the forward strand.
AGTAAACCTGCCAATGCCCGGTTGTTCGCTTTTGGAACTATACAAAGTAGTTGACTGAATATTTACAAAAAAGGAGGAACTATGAGATGGAGAAACATATTCTTAATTATCTTTTCTATTTTTCTTCTAACCGGTTGTGCGCAGACCCAGAAGTTCTTAAGGGAGCGTTTCCCAAAGGAAGAGTCTTTCAGGAGGGCAGATGATTACCTCACAAGAAGACTCTATCGAAAAGCCCTCAATGAATACGAAGCGGTTCTTTCCATCTATCCCGATGACATCGAAACACTAAAGAGAATAGCAGAACTCTATTACATAAAAAGGGACTGGGAGGATGCAGTTGAATCTTATGAAAAGCTGCCCCCAGAATCAAAGGGGAAAGAACTCGTTTTGCATTATTATGAGGCAAAGATGAAAAGCGTAGAGTCCGATTCTGTGAAACTTGAAAAGGTAAAAAATGAGATGAAAGACCTTGCAAAGGAATTTCTTACCGAACAAAAGAAAAGAGAAGAATCTCTCTCAACAGCATATGAGCTTTTCTTTATGGCTGATACAGATTCGGTTGCTATAAAACCATACAAAGAGGCAGTAATAAAAGAATTTCCGAACAGTAAAACAGGTTACGATATAGCTGGAAATGATTTCTATAATGGACTCTATCCAATCTGGAGGAACGATACATTGAAGGTGGGATACCTCGAAAATTTCCTAAAGAGGCATCCTGAGACAGAGTGGAGAATCACAGTTTATCAGTCTCTCCTGAGTTCTCTTTATAGACTAAAAAGATATGATAAAATGGAGGAGGCGGGAGAGAAGTTTCTGAATGAGGAGTCAGAAAACCCCTTCGCTTACAGTTACCTTTCCTATTTACTCTTAGAATCTGAAGTAGATAAAGACAAAGCAATTAAATATGCAAGGAGAGCGATAGAGCTCGAATTGGGTTATGAAAAACCAGAAAATTACCCCGTTGAACAATGGGCCTTAAATAAGAAAGCGCTTTACGGAGATGCACGAATGTCTCTTGCAAGGGCACTGCTTTTAAAAGGAGAAATAGAGGAGGGAGAGAAATGGATTAAGGATGCGATTAAGAACACCCATTTTGGTGTAAATGATTATAAAAGTAATTGCTCATACTTTTATATCTTAGGACAAATCGAGGAGAAGGCAGGGAAAAGTAAGGATGCCTTATACTCCTATAGTATGTCTCTGATTGAAGGTGATGTAAGGAATAAATGGGCACCTAAGGCAGACAGTGCTCTCGTGAAATTATACAAGAAGATTTACAAAAAGGATAAAAATTTATTAACATTTGTCAGAGATGAGATGGATTACAGAGGAATTGTTTTTGTTGATGTAACTGAAAAGATGGGTTTTGGTGATATAAAGACTTCGCGCATAGCCTGGGGTGATTACAACAATGATGGTTACGATGATATTTTACTTAATGGTTCAAGAATATTCAAGAACATTAAAGGAAAAAGATTTGAAGAGGTAACAGAGGCAGTTGGGATAAAAGACTACTCAGCATCAGGCGGCATATGGGGAGACTGGAACAATGACTTGCTTATGGATTTCTATTCTATTTCTGGCGGGAAAGAAGAAAAAGGAGACAGGCTCTGGAAACAGACTTCAGACGGAAAATTTATTGATGTAACACTCGAAGCTGGACGTGTGACAAATGATTTTTCCACAGAGGGAGCAGCCTGGGGTGATGCAAACAGGGATGGTTATCTCGACCTCTATCTTGCCAATTATGAGAACTGGGCTGAACATTCTTACTTTCCCGATGCTTTCTATCTCTCTGTAAATGGAAAGACATTCGATGAAGTGTTAAATGAGGTTGGAATGTCTCCACCTTTTAACGAGGAGAGAGCAGGGAGAGGGGTGAACTGGGGAGATTATGACAACGATGGGGACCAGGACATCTATGTATCCAATTACAGGTTGCAGGAGAACTTTCTCTGGCGCAACAATGGAGACGGAACGTTTACCAATACAGCGTGCCTGCTCGGGGTAGCAGGAGACGAGGTGGAAGGATGGTGGGGACATACAATTGGTTCGTCCTGGGGGGATTACGATAACGATGGAGACCTCGATTTGATTACTGCTAATCTTGCACATCCAAGATATATAGAATTTTCTAATAAAACAAAGCTTTACGAGAACCTTGGACCTCCCGAATGGAGGTTTGTGGACAGACGGGAAGAAGCGGGGATAAAATTTGAAGAAACCCATTCAGACCCCACCTGGGGTGATTTTGACAATGATGGTGACTTAGACCTCTATATAACCTGTGTATATGAAGGAAGAAAAAGTTTTCTATATGAGAATCTTGGAGATGGAAAATTCAGGGATGTAACATACCTTGCAGGTGTCAGGGTTTTTAATGGTTGGGGCTGTGCATTCAGTGATTTTGATAATGATGGAGATTTAGACCTCTTTGTAGCAAGCGGCTCGGGAGTGCACCTTTTTGAGAACAAGAGGAATATAAACAATTACCTCGAAGTAAAGGTTATTGGAACAAAATCGAACTCCTCTGGAATCGGGGCAAGAATAACTGTTAAACAGGGAGACAAAATCCAGATAAGGGAAGTGCAGGGTGGCAAGGGAACAACGAGCCAGAACTCCTTCGTCCAGTTCTTCGGCTTTGGTGACGATGACAGTCTAGTTGACGTTAAGGTCCGATTCCCGGGCGGTATAAAAAAACATCTAAAGAACGTCAAACTAAACCAGAGAATAGAAATCAGAGAGTAGAAGGGGCTTCCAAACCCCTATTGTTTCTTTTAAGGATATGAAAGTAAATCACCTTAATATTCCAAATCTTCCTCCAACAGAGAGACGGACCATCACATCGTTATCACCATTACTTGAGATGATAATTCCCGGTTCAACAAAAAGGTCAACTTTAGGATTTAATGGGTGATTTAGACCAAGTCCACCTCGGATTGAAAAGTGGGTCTTTGAGCCTGCTCCAGTGTCGTGCGTTTTCATACCAAAACCTGAATGAAAGTAGGTTTGCCTACCCTTCATTGGGTAATAGAAGAGTGCATCGAGTGAACCTTCCTGGTTCAAGTAGAATGTTGTACTACCAAAGCGTACTTCAGTAAGGTCAAGCCTGATACCAAGACTCTTCAGTGGGTTGAATACCATTTCAACACCAATACCGAGTTGGGAATCTTTACTTATATAAAGACTTGCCTTTGGTCCGACTTCAATCAGTGGCCTTTTTACACTTCTCAGAACCCTGGCATTCACTGATGAAACAAAAAACAGCATTGCAAGAACGATGAAGATTTTTTTCATCTTTCTCCTCCTCTTTTCTGTTAACTGCTCATTTCTATCAGAAATTTTTCATTAAGAATTTTTTACTTACCACAATACTCCTCCTTCTCATTTTTCTTAATATTATAAAGCAATAACAATAAACAGTCAAGCAATATTTACACTCCAACTGGTTTCCATAAGACAAGCGAGGTGTGCTGAAAAAAAATTTGGAACTTGACAAAAGATATTTTTGTTATTACTATAGAGTTATTATTGAATTTTTAGTATTTTAATTACAAATGACTATTGACTAATAACTTATTTTTTAACGGGAGGTGGAATGGATACTGATATAAAAAAGCTCAGCGAAAGAATAGAAAAAGAGAGTGCTTTTATTGAACAACTTACAACAGAGATAGGCAAAGTTATCGTTGGTCAAAGGAATCTAATAGATAAAATCCTTGTGGGGCTTCTCTCTGATGGGCATATACTTATAGAGGGAGTGCCGGGACTTGCAAAAACCCTGATGGTTAAAACACTTTCCGACTGTATATCCACAAAGTTCCAGAGAATACAGTTTACTCCAGACCTCTTGCCAGCCGACCTGATAGGGACCCTCGTTTATAACCCAAAAGATAGTTCTTTTAAACCCAGAAAAGGACCTCTCTTCGCAAATCTTATACTTGCGGATGAGATAAACAGGGCTCCTGCAAAGGTTCAGAGCGCCCTGCTTGAGGCAATGCAGGAGAGACAGATAACCATTGGAGATACCACGTACCCGCTTGATGAGCCATTTCTTGTTATGGCAACGCAGAATCCAATCGAGCAGGAAGGCACATACCCGCTCCCTGAAGCGCAGATCGATAGATTTATGTTAAAACTTATAGTAGATTATCCATCAATGGAAGAGGAGAGGGCAATCCTTGAAAGGATGACAAGCGGTGAGGAGGTTGGCGCTAAACCTGTTATTACTCCGAAAGATATAATTAATGCAAGGAAACTTCTATATAAGCTCCATATGGACGAAAAAATAAAGGACTATATACTTAACATTGTTTTTGCTACGAGATTCCCTGAAAAATATGGCATAGACGACCTTAAAGGAATGATTGCATACGGTGCATCTCCACGCGCCTCAATCTATCTTACATTGACATCAAAGGCATACGCATTCATAAAGAGAAGAGGGTATGTGATTCCAGAGGATATAAAATCAATCGGTTATGATGTCTTGAGGCACAGGATTATTCCCACATACGAGGCAGAGGCGGAGGATATGACAACGGATGACATTTTAAGAAAAATCTTTGATGAGATAGAGGTTCCGTAGTGCTTCCAAAAGAGCTTCTCAAGCATATAAGAAGGATAGAGATAAGGACGAAAAGGCTTGTAAACGAGGTCTTTGCTGGTGAATATGAGTCTGTTTTCAAGGGGCAGGGCGTAGAATTTTCTGAAGTAAGGGAATATGTGCCGGGAGATGATATTAGAAGGATAGACTGGAATGTGACCGCAAGAATGGGGCATCCATATGTAAAAAAATTCCAGGAAGAGAGGGAGCTTACCCTTACCTTTGTCGTGGATGCGAGTTCGTCCGAATACTTCGGCACTATTTCACTCCAGAAGATAAACCTTGCAAGTGAAGTAACTGCACTTCTTTCCTTTTCAGCTCTTTCGAACAACGATAAGGTTGCCCTTCTTCTCTTTACAGACAGGATAGAGAAGTTTATTCCTCCAAAGAAGGGAAGAAGTCATATACTGAGGATAATAAGAGACCTTCTATATTTTAAGCCTCAAGGAAAAAAGACAAACATCACCCTTGCGCTTGAACACCTTAACAGGGTGATGAAAAAGAGAAGCATTGTTTTTTTAATAAGCGATTTCCTCGACACAGGATTTGAAAAACCTATGAAGATAACTGCACAAAAACATGATTTGATTGCAATAAGAATACTAGACCCCCTCGAGCTCTCCATTCCCGGTTTCAGCGGATGGATGCTACTCGAGGATGCTGAGACTGGAAAGATAGGATGGTTTGATACGGGCAACAGGAAAGGAAGGATGGATTACGGGCTCAGAAAACTTGATACTCTTGAGAAACAGAATGAATTCTTCTCATCAAACAATATTGACCTCATTGATTTGAATACCTCTAAACCTTATGTTGATGAACTCGTGAGATTCTTTACCGTAAGAGAGAGGAGATTAAGAACCATATGAATATAATAGCACTTCTCGTCTCTATGCTCTTTCTCATGGGGTGGAAACCAGGTAAAATTCCAATACCTTCTGTAAAGCAGGAGATAGATAAGAAAGAGGCAACTATTGGTGACAGGTTACAGTTCAGGGTTGAAATTTTCACTAAAGCTGACAAAGAAGTAGTCCTCCCTGAAAACCAACCCTTTCTGGGTAAATTCGTTGTTAAAAACAGAAACATAAAGATAGTTACAAGAAAAGATGTCAAGAGAACGATTCTCGAATACGAACTTGTATCATACGATGTAGGTAAAGATACAATTCCTGCAATATCTATAATTGTGAAGGATAATGGGGAATCTCTCGAACTTAAAACCTTTCCTCTCGCTCTTGAGATAAAAAGTGTTGCTCCTAATTTAACAGGAGAAGAGGATATAAAAGGGATAAAGCCGCAGCTCGGTATTAAGCAGTCATTCTGGTATTACTTGATTGGATTTTTAGCGATAATACTCATAGCAGGAGTAGTGTTTTTTTTAGTAAGAAAAAGAAGAGGAAAGCTAATTTTAGAAAAGATTGAGAAAAAGCAGCCCTGGGAAAATGCGATTTCTGGACTCGCTCAACTTTCCGAACTCAAGCCGGTAACACCCGAGGAAATAAAACAATTCTATATAAAACTCTCCTTTATACTCAGGGAGTATTATGAAGGTCTATTCGAATTCCCCGCACTTGAAAACACTACGAGTGAGATAGTGAGCCACCTCAAGATGAGAAGAGAATTCAGACAGTATCTTGTGAAGACGCAGAATTTTTTGAATAAAAGCGATCTTGTAAAGTTTGCAAAATATATTCCACGCCCCGTTGATAATGAACAGGAAATTGAAATGGTCAGAGATATAGTGGAAAAGACAAAGAAAGAGGAAGAGGAGAAGGTCGATGTTTAGGTTTGCACATCCACTCTTCCTCCTGTTGACTCCACTCCTCCTATTCCTTCTTTATTTCCGGTGGAGGAGGTCGGACACTCCTTTGAAGTTCTCATCTTTTCAGAATTTTATTAAACCAGGGAAAGGAAGATTGAGGATAGATAAGGTTTTATTGCTCATTGAAATTGTTGCAATATTTCTTCTTGTAACCGCACTTGCCAGGCCAAGAAAAGGTTTAACAAAGACAGAAATTACCTCTTACGGAATAGACATTGTTATTGCACTCGATATTTCGGGAAGTATGAAGGCTATTGATTTCAAACCCAAAAACAGACTCTATGTAGCAAAGGAGGAAGCAGAAGATTTTATAAATAATAGAAAGATGGACAGGATTGGACTTGTCCTTTTCGCCAGATATGCATATACCCAGTGCCCACTTACTACAGACCACGGTGTGGTTATAGACCTTTTAAGGAAGGCAAACATAGGGATGCTCGAGGATGGAACTGCAATCGGTCTTGGCCTTGCGCAGTCCTGCGACAGACTAAAGGATTCGAAAGCAAAGAGTAAGGTGGTAATACTTCTGACAGATGGGAGAAACAATGCTGGAGAGATTGACCCTGAGACAGCAACAAATGTAGCAAAAGCACTAAGTGTAAAAGTATATACAATTGGAGCTGGTAAGCCCGGGGAAACAATGATTCCTGTTGATCATCCAATATGGGGCAAAAAGTATGTGAAAATCAAGGAAGATCTGGATGAGGAACTACTTGGTAAGATAGCAGAAGAGACAGGTGGGATGTATTTCAGGGCAAAGGACCCAGAGGGGCTTGCCACAATATTCAAAACAATAAACAGAATGGAGAAAGCGGAGCTCAAGGTTCATAAATACACAAACTACAGGGAGTTCTTTAGACCATTTCTTATCTTAGGTCTGTTTCTGCTTGCTGTGGGTATGTTTCTTTCAAATACACGATTTCTGAAATTTCCATAGGCAAATTATGATCTTTAAAGATACTATATATTTTTGGTGTTTTTTCATTGTTCCGTTTCTTCTTTTCATTATCATTATTGGTGTGAGGAGAAGGAGAAGGTTTATGCGGCTTCTCGGAGAGGAGCGGGTGATAAAAAAAGTTACAAGAGGCGTGAGTCCCACAAAGCGGTTCTGGAAAAACTTCCTGTTTATTGTTGCATTAACTTTTTTGATACTTGCAATTGCTCGACCTCAGATGGGGGTGGAGAAGGTTCATATAAAAAAGAAGGGAGTGGATATTCTTATACTCCTTGATACCTCTCTGAGTATGGCTGCTCAGGATATTAAACCCGACAGGCTTACAAGGGCGAAGATGTGGATTGGAACACTTATTGATAATCTTATTACAGATAGAATTGGTATTATTGCATTTGCAGGAAAACCATTCCTTCAATGTCCTTTAACTACAGATTACAGTGCCTGTAGAATGCTCCTTGACATTCTCAATGTTGGTACGATACCTGTTCAGGGTACGGCTATTGCCAGTGCGATTGAACTGGCAATAAAATCATTTCCTGAAAAGAAAGGTTATTTTAAGGTAATTATCCTTCTTACAGATGGCGAAGACCATGAAGGGAAAGTAATGGAAGCAGCGGAAGAGGCAGTAAAAGAGGGAATAAAGATAATAGCAGTGGGTATAGGAAGTGGAAGAGGCGAACCACTTCCTATAATGAAAGAAATAGGAACCATTTCTGGTTACAAAAAGGACAAAGAAGGGAAACTTGTAATGAGTAAATTGGACAGAAGTACTCTTGAGTCCATTGCTCAGAAAACAGGAGGTGCCTTTTTTAGTGCCACGCCCGGGAGCTTTGAGATGAACAGGGTGGTCAGTATAATCAACAAGATGGAAAAGGAGGAGTTCGGGGAAGAGTGGCTTGAAAGGTATGAGGACCGATTTGAGTATCCACTTATTCTCGCTATTCTCTTGCTTTGTCTGGAACTTTTCTTAACAGACAGAGTCTTTTTAAGAAA
>SOKM01000142.1 GCA_004375785.1 Candidatus Cloacimonadota bacterium
TGCCACAGAAGATCAAAGTCTGTACCACTTTTCATAGATCTCTTTATATTCCCTCTTTCCCTCCTTTATCTTCCGCAACCATTCTTCATTTTCCTTATACCACTTTATAGTGGAAATGAGCCCTTTCTGAAAATCGGTTTCCGCTTCCCATCCAATAACTTTCTTTGCCTTTTCGGTAGAAGATATGTGTCTTTTAACATGACCCAATCTATCCGCCACGAACTTGATGAGTGACTTATCCTTTCCAAGTTCACCAAGAATAGTATCTGCGATTGTTAAAACATTTGTATCCTTTCCACTTCCAAGATTAATCACTTCTCCTTTTATCTTTTTAACATCCACATCAAGAAGTTTTTCAAATGCCTTCACGCAATCCTTTACATAGATCCAATCCCTTGTGTTCTTTCCCGTTCCATAGACAGGCAGAGGTTTTTCCTCCATGGCATTTGTTATGAAAAGTGGAATAAGTTTCTCAGGAAATTGGTTCGGTCCATAATTATTAAAAGGTCTGATAATTATAAGAGGAAGGTCATAGGTAAAAAAAAATGAATATGCAAGCCTGTCTGCTCCTGCCTTTGCAGCTGCATAAGGACTCTGTGGTTTTAGTGGGTGCTCTTCGTCCATCGGCACTTTTTCAGTGGTTCCGTAAACCTCGCTCGTTGAGATATGTATGAACCTTTCAACTGGCTCTTTTCTTATTGTCTCAAGCAGTACTTGTGTTCCCTTTATGTCTGTTGAGATAAACGGGTCTGAATTATCAATAGACCTGTCAACATGTGTTTCCGCTGCAAAATGGATGACCTTATCTGTGTTTCTCATCAGGTTTCTCACAAGGGTTTCATCCCTTATATCACCGTGAAAAAAGCAAAAGTTTGCATCTTCCCAAACCCATCCAGGAAAGTTATCAAGGTTACCTGCATAGGTAAGTGCATCAAGAACTATTATTCTTATATCCTTTCTTTTTTCAAGAATACACCTTACGAAATTACTTCCTATGAAACCTGCTCCTCCTGTGACAAGAAGTCTCATTCTTTCTCCTTTATTGCTAAAGTTAAGACAACTTTATCTCGTTTATTTAGTTTATTTGGTTTGTTTAGTCTATTTAGTTTATCTTTTTGCGTTTACAGCTTCGCACTTGTCTACACTTTTTCCTTTATCCTTTAACCTTTATCCTTGCCCTGTGCGACTACTACATTGCCAGTAATATTCTATCCTTCCTTTAGTCCCCAATCATAAGGAACATCAATACTATGTGGTTCTATACGATATTCATCTGGGTTATCATAGTTGTATCTTTCAGTAGGCACATTGACAACTATTGCTTCTTCTTCTCCAATACATTTAAATCCATGATAGACAAAGACAGGAATGTGAATAAGAATTGGTTTATGAATACCAGGAAAGAATTCATTTACTTCACCTTTTGTCGGCGAATTATCTCTTGAATCATATAACACAATCTTCATCGTTCCCTTTACAACGCACATATTATCAGATTGAATTTTATGGTAATGCCATCCTTTAACAACGCCTGGATATGCAGTTGTCATATATACCTGTCCAAATTTTTTATATATCTCATCATCATTTCTGAGTATTTCCATCAATCTTCCTCTCTCATCGGGTATGACCTTTAATTTTTTTATCGACACACCATCAATCATTTTGCCTCCTCTCTATCCTGCACCATTCTTATCAAAGTATTTAACTAACGACAGCCGATTCTTCGTACCCTTCCTTGAATACTTAACTTCATCCATAACGTTTTCAATGATAAACTTTCCCAGCCCTCCTTCTTTCCTCTGTTTGATGTATTTTTTAAGGTTGAGTTTTTTGCATTTTGATATTTTCATACCAACACCCTTGTCTTCAATTACAAAGGTGACCTTCTCTTTATCAAAATTCAGGGTGAGTGTAAATTCTTTTGATTCATCCATCTCAAAAGAATGCTCAATAATATTGGAGCAGGCTTCATCTATTGCTAAAACAATCTGGTCAATTGTTGTTTTTTTGAATTTTTTTTTAGGGATTGTCTCCTTAATAAAGTGTCGAACTATGCTGAGGCATTGAAGATTACTCGGAATTGTAATTTTTTTCTTCATTCCTCTCGAATGATTTTGAGTTTCTTTTCTGCATTCTCTATGTTTCTTTTACATCGTTCTTTATATTCTTGAGCATCTTTATAATTTATGAATGATTTATCTTTCAGTTGCTTGAGAGCCTTTTTCCACTCTTTGATTGCCTCCTCAAATCTATCCTCACAGAAGTAATTAACCCCTTTTGCGTAATGGCCGTCAATAATTTGATTAAGCATTTTTTTCAATTCTTCAGGGCTTTTTATAACTTCTTCTGGTTCTGTTTCTATAGGTTTCTTGATTATAGGCTTATTTTCTATAATGGGTTCTTCTGTTACAGGTTCTTCTTCTGGTTCTTCTATAACAGGTTTTACAGGTTTTTTTACAATTTTTTTCTTTTTCAAAGGAGAATAAATTAAGGATATACCGAAAGCTGAGTTATTTTTTGTCGCAATATAAGATTCCAATGCGATGTAGAATATATCTCCTGTTCTGAAACGCGGCTCCACTAAAAATTCAAAACCATTCTTGGTTGAGTAACGAATTTCACCTTTAATAGCATCTTTTTTGTCAATCAACTGATAGACTCCCAATCCGAACATTTTCTCGAAATTCTCCTTCTTTGTATCTATAGCAGTTGACATAATTTTAAGATAACCAGATTTCGAATAGAAATATGAAAAACCGGAACCAATACTCCCGTAATTCTTAAAGATTTCAATTTCACCATTAATCTTAAAAGGGATATTTTTTACATAAAAATACTTCGAGCCAAGTAAGGAAAGTCCTGAAGTAACACTTGAAGCATTTATACTTACACCAATTCTGTATTTTCCTTTTTCTCTCATCATTCCTTTGAGCATAAATTCTTTAATTGATGTGGGTTGTAAAAGACTGTATCCTATTCCAATATTGTATGCTTTGTAATACTTATTTAGTTCAAAATCTATCCTGTTCTTTATTTCTGCACCGTTTGTAAGTTCAATCCTATCTGAATCGACTGTTTTAGATATCTTGTTCAATCCTGCCCATCCAACAAGAGATGCAAAGATGGTAGAAGAGGTTAGAATTAACAGGGAAAGGGTTAAAACAAGTTTTTTAAAAGATAAACTAATATCTATTGTTTCTAACATTTTCATCTGCTATAATATAACAAAGAATTGTTATTTTGTCAAGTCAAGAAAATTTTGCCACGAAGACACAAAGTCACAAAGTCACAAAGATTTAACTCATCAAAAAAAGTTTTATTTCTTTAGTTAAGACGTATCTTCTTCTTTATTCATTCTGGCACTCTGATACTCTGATGTTCTAATATTCTGATACTCTATATTCTCTCTATCACTCAATGCTCACTATCACCTTTTTCTCACCCTCATCAACATTTACCAGTTCTAACGGAGCTTCTTTTTCAAGTTCAATGAGGAGTTCGTTCAATTTCTCAACATCTTCAATATTTTCAAGGCTGATACCTTTTTCAGCAAGTTTCTCCTTTGCCGCATCGGGCAGATTAATATTTATCTTACCACCGATCTTTGCA
>SOKM01000009.1 GCA_004375785.1 Candidatus Cloacimonadota bacterium
ATGTTAGGTCTATCCCTGACTTTTTTATGAAAGCGATTGAACCACATAGATTAGATGAAAAAGTGCCAGGAATCTCGCCATAACCAAGCGCAGCCATGTGTGCATCACCACTGAGAACAGACTCACCCTCTTCCTTGAAACTAAAGATAGATTGAGCATTTAAGTAAACCGATGTGAAGGCAAAGCAGAAAAAAAGAAACAGATGAAACTTGCTCCAATATCTTCTAATCATTACTCGCTCTCCGGCGGTGGTGTATAATAAACCGAAAGTGTCGGTTTATGGAAAGCATCAAGGACCAATCTTGAGCATAGACTACTCTCATACTTTGCCTTTAGGAGAATACCATAATTTTCTCCCTCGTTTACCCAAGTTTGAACAAATGATGTTATACTAACCTCAGCAACGGTATCTTCCTTATGGACGATGAAGTTTGGTGGCTCTATCTGAGGTTCAAATTCGGTATCACCCTCGTCCCACTCTCCCTTTATCCTATAAATATTAATGGTAACACTATCAAAATAGGAATATTCATGCTTAAATGCAAATGTTAAAAAGGCTCTGTTAATAGTAACATTTGGAGGAATTGTATCAATATTGAAAATAAGTAATGCTCTCATAGCGTAACCTTCACCCAGGACAAATTCATTGTTTCCCTGGATATATGAAGAATTTGTAATAAAAGCATCGCTTGCAGCTAAATAATCCTTTGTTGAATCACCATAGAATAGAGTCAATTTTAAAGGATTAGATGAACTCTCCTTTGAGTAAATAGAAAGAAGGGTATCACCTATATCATATACAAAAATCATGCCCTTGTTGTTCTCGAAAGATGTATCAATAAGGGAAAACGAATCACAATTAAAAGTGAAATCCTCATCTTGTTCTCTTATAACAAGGGTTGTTATTGTATCTGTATCATCATAATCCCCTCCAGGGTTATTCCATTGAGTGTCAGAAAATGATTTTTCCCATTCAACTGTTGTGTCAACCCAGTTGCTTGTTAAAGGAAATACACATACCCTTACACCTCTCGAAGGATTTCCACCATATACAGAAAGTTTTACCTGTGCAAAGTCAGCATTTGCAAACTGGATAGAATCATCTACTTCAAATCTAACAAGTATTCTTGATTCAATTGAATGCGATTTTCCAATCCATAATCTTTGAGATGAACCTGTATGGCTTTCAAAATGGAAATTAGAAATGGAATCACTGTATATTCCACCAATATAAACGGGTTGTGGTATGTTATTTGGAACCTCATCAAGACCAACAGGGTCATTCATTTCATCTCTACATCCCTGCATGAATAAAATAGCGAATAAAAAGAGTATTATCTGATTCTTCATTTTACTAAAAACTTGTTCCTAACTGAAAATGGGGGGTCCATCCACCATAACTCTCTTTGTCAAATCCATACCCGATATCAAACCCAAGAATACCCATCATTGGCACCTCTATTCTTATACCTGTACCTACACCCTTTTTCAGGTCGGATAAATCTGTGCTTCTAAAACTTCTCCAGGTATTGCCAGCATCTAAGAAGATAAGCCAATTTATACCTTTTGTTATCATATACTTGTATTCTAAAGTGAATACAAATGCGGAACGACCTCCAATAATGCTGAAACCTTCTCTGGGGCCAATTGAACGGTCAGGATAACCTCTTATCCCCCAATCTCCAACTCCTCCAAGATAAAACCTTTCATAAACAGGAACGGTTTCAGGTGAAGAATAACCATCTATAATGCCAAATTTTGAGCGTATCATAAGAACAAAATTGAAGAAACTTCTTTCATACCATCTTGTCTCAAACAGATATTTCTGATAATCTATACTTCCCCCAAGGATACCACCTGAGAATTCAGCAGTAAAACTATTTTTTGAACCGGTTGTTGCATTGAATATATAATTCCTGCTATCCCTTGTAATGTTGAAAGAGACACTACTACGCCATTTAGTGCCTCTCTGGTCAAGGATATATTTACTGACCTTACTTTCATATTCTTTCGGGACAGAAACCGTCACCTTTTCAAGCGTATATGAAGTGTAAGCACGAGTATATTTCAACCTTGGAATGGGCCTTCCCAACCTGATTGTCCCGCCTCTTTTTCTATCATTAAAATAATCCCATTTTCTTGTAACAAAGAAGATGTCAAAACCGGCTGATGTTGGTGTGTCAAAAAGCCAGGGTTCTGTATATCCAAAACGATAATTTGCGAGCTTCCCTCCCTTTTCAAGACTAAAGTATGCTGTTGTCCCTCGACCAAGAAGGTTTGGAATAGTAAGAGATATATTTCCTGTTAATCCCCAGGCTTGACTGTAACCCATTCCGGCTGTAAATTGTCCCACCTGTTTTTCCGTGATTTCCAGAATTAAATCAATATCACCTTCTTCGTTAGCTCTTTTACTATCAAGTTTCATATCCTCAAAAAATCCAAGATTAAAGACTGCTCTCTGTGAATCAATGAGTTTAGACCTCTTAAAAAGGTCGCCGGGATAGATTTTTAATTCCCTTCTAATCACCTTTTCCCATGTTTTTGAATTCCCTGATATAACTATCTTTCTCAAATGTGCTGGTTCTCCTTCCTGGATAATATACTTAATGTTTATCGTATCATTCACTATTTCTTCCTCTGGTATTATATATGCATAGATATGACCCAATTCAGTATAGAGAGAATAGAATTCTACCATTGTATCATCAAGTTTTTCTTTATTATAGACATCTCCACTTTTGTATCTAACAGCAGCATTAAGTACTTCAGTCTTTATAATAATGTTTCCTTCAAATAGTGGCTCACCGAGGAAAAATTTTGTACCTTCACTGACATCTATCCTTATCGTCATCCATTCCTGTCGAGCATCATAAGAAATTTCGTAGTCTTTTATCTCACATTTTGGATAACCCTTCTTTTTATAGAGGTCTGTTATTCTTTCAAGGTCGTTATAAAATTCTTCCTCGTCAAAATTCCCCGACCTCCACCATCTTTTTCTCTTGTTCTTCATTTGACTGCCAAGTTTCTTATCCGGGAATATTGTGTTCCCTGTGAAATATATATTCTTTATTCTGACTCTCCTGCCTTCATCAATGCTAAATGTGAGTTTTGCTTTTTCATCTTCTCTTGTAATCTCAGAAGAAACCTTCACAAGGAGGAATCTCTTTTCCTTGTATTTATCCTTTATCTTTTTTGTCCACTTAAATACCTTTTGTGGAGAAATAATTTCACCTTCTTGAATACCAAGTGCTTCTTTCAAATCCTTTTCTTTAATATGGTCGTTACCAATAAAAATGAGTTCTTTAAGGAAGGGGTTCTCTTCAACTTCAATAATTATCAATTCCCCTGCCTCTGTTTTTTCACCGCTTATTTTTACATTCGAGAAGAGCCCAAGTTTGTAAATCTTTTTGATGGCATTGTCAAGTTTCCTCTGTGTTATCTCATCACCAACCTGAAGCATAGAGGAACTTTTTATAAGTTCTTCATCAGTAGTTTTATTTCCGTGAACATCTATTTTAGCAATTCTTTCTCCTGAAAGATTTGCTGTTAAAAGAGGGAAAATAATGAAAAGCAGTAATTTTTTATAATTCAATAAAAACTCCATTTTTATACTCTATTCTTCAAACGCTCCATTTTTATAACACAGAAAAAAAAACAAGTCAAGAAAAATCATACTGATGATTTGAGTTCAACGAAAATCTAATGTATAGATTTTTCTTGATCCTGAGCCCTTCGCATCGCTCAAGGGCAGACTCCGTCGAAGGATATTACTATCAAAGTTTATATTTCTAACGAAAACGGGTGATATAAGTTCCCAGAAATAATGCCCTATTCTATCTTATCAACACAAATTTCCCGATATACTTTCCCTGATTTGTTTCGATTGCAAGGAAGTATTGACCGGAAGGAAGATGGTATATTGGGATGATGGGTGATGTTGATGGATTTAGAAAATTATGTGTAAAAACAGGTTTTCCAGCAAGGTCGTATATCCTCAAATTAATCCTTTTCCTAATCAGTGATTCGGGTATATTCAAAAGAAGTATTCCTGATGAGATAGAATTAATTAGGTAAAGACATATCTCTTTTCTATAAGAAAAATTTTTACCTTCTTTGACACCAACTGAAGAACCATAAGAGAAATATACATCGTAAATCATATTGCCGCTGTGTTCCCTGTTATCGCTCCAGATAACATAGACCCTGTCAGAGGAAAATGCAATATTGGGAGAAAGCAGGCTTGTTGCCATTCCATCATCAACCTGTGTATCACCAAAAAAGATGGAGCCTCCAGTTTCACTATAGGCAAAGTATATATTCCACTGCCCTGCCCTGTCGTCCTGCCATACAATAAAAATATTTAATGAATCCTTAATAGCTATACTCGGTTTTTCTGCTCCTCCATCACTAAGATGGCTTACCTTCACATCAGATAAAAAGGTCTCTCCCCCATCTGTGCTTTTACAAAAAAAGATATGCCACGGCCAGGTTTGTCTTGCATCCGTCCAGCAGGCATATATATTTCCTTCGCTATCAATGGTCATTGCTGGCTGTAGCTGCCATGTCGAGCCAGCCCCTTCGTCATTCACCAACTTATCTGGTAAAAAGGTTAATCCTCCGTCAGTACTTTTTGAAAAAAGAACATCATAGCCTGTACCTCTGTTTCTAAGATCAGCCCACATCACGTAAATTTCGCAATTGGTTGCAACCGAGATAACCGCTTCCCTCTGCATAGAGCCTGACATATCGTCGTCAACCCTTACATCGGTCAGAAATGAAGTACCACCATCTTCGCTTTTAGAAAAATAGATGTCGAAATCTCCATTCCTGTTATCGTGCCAGACAACATACACTGAATCACCAAGAACCCAAACAGATGGACAATTCTTGTTGGAAATAGGAAGAGAATCATTCACAACAACAGAAGGGAGAAAAGAATTACCTGAATCAGTACTTTTTGAGGACCTTATCTCCGTATAACCCTCTCTGTAATCACGCCATGCTATATAGATTACTCCAGTGTTATCAACATAGATGCCAGGATACTGCTGGTCTGAGGTGTCCGCTGCACCGGCATCGTCAACTCTTATCGGAGCTAAAAATGTCTCTCCCCTATCAGTGCTTTTTGCAAAATAGATGTCTTCATCCGTTCCAGAAATATCCTCCTTCCAAACAACATAGACTGTATCTCCGAGTGCAAAGATACTTCTCCTGCCAGAAGAAAATGTTGGTCCAATTACTGTTGCATCACCAGGTCCTGTGTTGAGCTTTACATTTGAAGAGAAATTAAAACTCATAAAAACCGACATCAGTAATACCATTAACTGATTCATAAAACCTCCTTTAGCTTTTAGTGGATTCTGAATTGAAGGATTTCAATAAATTCTGTTTGGCTTTCGGGAGAAAGTCTTAAAGAGATGAAAGAAATCTTGAAAATTCCGAACAACTTAAGTGAACCTTTTTCTCTGAATTGGAGTCGAACAACATCTCCTGTGTTTGTTACTATTGCTGTCTCTCCCCTACCACATGCCCTGACTCCAATACCATAAATTGCCTTATGAGTTGCAGTTGAAACATCCTTAATATTTGAAAACCTTATTTCGCTGGTTGCAAGACATCCAAGTTTTATTCTCAAACTATTGTCTGTAATATCAATAAAAGAAAACCTTTTCATTGAGAAAAAGAGAAACAGGATTAGTCCGCCGACAAGAGACGGGAGAATTGCATCTATATTTCTGGTCACAATGCCTAAAATTAGTCCTATACCACAAAGAAATAATAAAATTTCCCAGGGAAATCTAAGGATTGGGTGCATTGAAAAAGAGAATCTTCTCATTTTTCTTCGTTTTTCATAACCCATTCTTCAATCATCCCCCAGAGTTCATCAGGAGATTCAGATGAAATACTTGAGATATGCTTACAGGCTTTATATCCCCATACTGCAATACTATCCGCTCCAAGTCCCAAAGGTATATCCATCGCATCTATAACCTCTTTGTGCTTGTCACGCGGTACCTTGAATGCCTGGGTCCATATCTGAAACTTTTTGCCAAATTTATCTGCTGCCCTTTTTAACTTTCTTGTCTCATTCTTAACATAATCTTTCAGAGGTTTACCAAATAGTATCCCATAAGGGTCTGTTGCAAGAATTTCAAGACCTGGTAATGAAGCAATCTTTGTTAAAAAGGATTCCTCAGCCTCAGGTAGGATACAGACAGCGTTTCTGAGCCCTTCCTTCTCCGCTGTATCTGTTACAAAAGATAGGAAGTCGATGATAGACTCCTTTTTGAAAAATTCAACCCTCGAACTTTTCTTTAGAGGGAATTTCGTATTATATTTTCCTTTAAATTTTTTAATACAGGATGGACATCTACAGCACCATAATCCTGATTTGGAGAAATGCTGGTAAAAATGCGGTTCATCCCAGAAAACAAAATCTGTATCAGATTTTGCAGCACTTTTTATCCATGTTTTTATTAACATCTTAAATTTTTCATTGTTGGGACAGGCAGCAGGAACTTTTTCAAAAATAGAGTCAATCTGGCATATCTTTGGATACTTCATAATCCAGGAAGAATATGCCTCGCCGCCAAAGAAACCACCCAGTCCCCATGGGTCTAACCATACCTCGAGACCATTATTTTTTGAAATCTTTACAATATCGTGCATTGTTTTCTCATAAAATTCAAAATCGTTTTCACTGTATGTATGGACAACAAAATCAAAGCCAACAGTTTTTAAAAGATTCATATCCGTTTCAACATGTTCAAGAATTCTATTCCCAAAGTAACTAACTCCAATCTTCAACTTATTTTCTCCTTTCTATTTTATTTCTCAAAATCTTATATAGAAAAAAAACTCCTTTGTCAACAGTTTTTCTATGGACTATTACCGCTTCAAATAGTTAAGGTATTATTTTGGAGTATTATTTTTTGGAGTGCAAAATCGGTGATTTTGCCCTTTTGCAACGACACCGTCGTTGCACTCCATATTAGAATTATGCTTTACAATAACACCGTCGTTGCACTCCATATTAGAATTATGCTTTACAATAACACCGTTATTGCACTCCATATTCAATGTAAGTTTTATCATCAGATATTTTCAATCAGAAGCAAAGACATTATTTTATTCAAGGAGAACCACTTTTTTTGTGATGCTTCTATTTCCTTGAGTTAATTTTACAAAATAGATACCAGACGACACCAGGGTGTTCTTCTCATCCCTTCCATCCCAAAATACTGCAGTGCCGAGTGATAAGTGGTTAGTGATAAGTGGAAGTGGAACCGACTTGACCAATCTTCCACTCAAATCATAAATGTTTAATGAGATATTTTCCTTGGCACTGGGCACTTGGCACTTAACACTAACCACTGTAGTAAATGGATTGGGGTAAACCTCCAGAGAAAGAATTTTATTTCCTGGCATAGGGTTATTACCTGTCTGAATTCCTGTTTCAAATCCTATTGTTTTCACGAAAATATCTGTTCCTGATATCTCTTTTCTTGTATCTGTCCAGGAAAAAAACATTTTTCCCTCATTATCTATAGAAATATCAACATCTGTCTGTTGGCATAAGCCCATATCATTGTTCACCTTAAAATTCTGTCCGTAAGAAGAACCATCTGCAAGGTATCTCTGAGCATAAATATTCAAATCTCCATCCCTATCATCCATCCAGGCTATAACGAATTTTCCCTGAAGAGAAACAGAAACTGATGGTAAATATTGGTCTGTTCCCCATCCATTGTCATTGACTTTGAAATTGCTTTCAATAGGATTTCCAACATTGTTAAACCTCTGTGCATAAATATCGGGTTCAGTGTTCCTTAAATCTTCCCAGGCAATAATAAAGTTCCCTGATATATCTATTCCAATTTGTGGTGAAAACCTCTGTGCAAGTGAAGAATCGTCATCAACCCTGAAACTTGTACCAATAGGTGTTCCAGTAGAGTCAAATATGTTTGCATAAATTCCGACATCACTTGTAAAAGAGATAATAAAACTGCTGTTATAAGAAATGGCAATAGAAGGGCAGAAACCTGGTATAGTATCATCGTTAACTTTGAAAGAATTACCAAGAGGATTTCCATTGTTATCATATCTTCGAACCAGTATATTGTTAAGGTCGTTCCAGGTTACAATGAATCCTCCATTTATGTTTTTTTCACAATCAGGGAAGAACTGGTCGTTCTTAAGGGTATCATCATTGATCCTGAAATTGTTTCCTATAGGATTACCAAAAGCGTCGAACATCTCTCCATAAATGTCCCAGTTGTTCTCCCTTGAATCCATCCATACACTGACGAAGTTTCCTGAAGCATCTTTTGCTATAGAAGGAATAATCTGCTCATTAGATAATAGGTCGTCATTTACAAGTGTGTTACTTCCAAGGAGTGAGCCTGATGAATCAAGCCTCTGAATGAAAATATCCCAGTTTTGCTTTCTTAAATCCTGCCATGTAACTACAAATTCACCATTGTATGGAATAGAAATAGAAGAAAATAACTGATGAGCACCGAAAAGATTGTTAGTTACTATGGTGTTAGGACCTTGAGAAACACCCGCTGAATCGTATCTCTGGAAATATACATCACATTCACCAATTTTTTCATCCTGAAAAGCGACAACAGCATTAGAGCTATTTCCGGTCACGAACGGAAAAGACTGTGATAGAGTGTCAGACCCAGTATTAACTTTAAAATTAGAACCGATAGGATTCATTGCTGCATCATATATCTGGGCATAAATATCAAGGTCTCCATTCCTTTCGTCTTCCCAGACAACAATGTATCCATTTGCTATTGTAGAAACAGAAGGATTTCCATGGTAGACAGTGTCAACATCGTCGTTAACCCTGAAATTTGTCTCTACAGGACCCGTATATTCTATTCTTGCTCCATAGATGTTCGGAAATCCCTCTCTATAATCTTGCCAGACGATAACTCTATAAATACTCTGTGTTTTAGAAATTACAGGAGTGTATTGCTCTGCATCTGCAACATCGTCATTCACCTTCATATTAGATCCTATCGGATAACTCCACCAGAAACTTTGAGCATATATATCAAAATTCCCATTTCTGCTGTCCATCCAGGTTACAGTAAAAATATCATATCCTAAAATTGTCACGGCAGGAAATCCCTGTTCACCTCCTGTGTGGTCATTAACAATAAAGTTTGAAAGATAGGGGGTCCCATCACCATTATAAAATTGTGCAAAAATATCAGGAGACCATGTTCCATTCCTCGTGTCCTGCCAGGTGATTACAAATCTCCCGTCATCAAAAAGAGCACCAGACGGGGATGCGTGCTTATGCCCAACATTATCGTTTACCTTAAAAGCGAAAGAAAGGGGATTTCCATCTTCATCAAAGAGCCTCGCATAAATATCGTCTCCGAGAACCCAGGTAACCACAAACCTTCCTTCACCATTCATCGAGATTGCTGGGGCGGCATTTTCATCAAACGAAAACTGGCTTATTCTAAAATTTACACCAATTGGAACACCTCCATTGGTAAACCTCTGCCCATAAATCGTATTATCCCCTTCTCTTTCGTCCATCCATATAACAACAAAATTTCCACTTAAGCCTGATGCAACAGAGGGAAATTGTTCGGAAAATGTCTCTGCAAAATCATCTTCACTTACAGGAAAGTCATCTATTCCCCACAGGCTGAGAGAGGGAAAGAAGAATAATAAAAACAAATATATCATATACTTCACTCTATTCCTCCCTGTTTGAAAGCATAAAGGTGAGAGGAATTCCCCTTCCTACTCCTCTTATTTCATAAATCACAGCAGCCTCTCCTTCTCCAACAACATTACCATTCTGGTCGTACGCACAGTAATAGACGCACCCTTTTTCTCTTGATGCAATTCTTCCATTTTTAATAGCAGGAAAATAGTAACAGAAGGGATTTTGAAACTCGAGTTTGCTAATCAGTGCATTTGAAGGAAAGGGTGGTCTTTCAGCGCCAGCAATGCAATAATCAAGCAGTAAAGGAGGCCACACCTGATGAATGGTTGTTTTTATACCACCTGGATAACATCCTTCCGCCATAGTAGAAAAATCCTCTGCTGCAAGTTGAATGGTATGCATATTTGACTTAACCTCAGCAATCTTTGCCCTATCCCTTGATGTTATATAGTTTGGAATTGCAATTACTACCAAAGCCAATACAATAAAAAGGGCTATTACTATTTCTTTTAAAGTTATTGGACTTTTTTTCATTCTTCCTCCTTTGGCGCGAGACAAGTCTCGCTACTCCTTTTTACTATTGGAGTAGCAGAGCTTGCTCTGCGTTTCCTTTATTTTTTTTCTTTGAAAAAACTGAAAGATGAAACTGAATAAAAGTATAAGAATGCCGATTATGGAGAAAGTTTTTCCAGTGGAGTATGCTTTATCCTCATAAACGAAAAGAACAGTATGCTCTCCTTTATCAAGAAGGACTGCCCTGAGTGTATAATCTGCAAGATATACTTTCGTTTTCCTTCCATCAACATAACAGTGCCATCGCGGATAATAATTTTCACTTAGAACGAGAAAACCTTTGGTCTTCGCCTTAACCATAATTTCTATTCTGTTCGCATTATAATTTTCTATTGAAACAGTGGAACCGCCGAGTATAGAATCAGGGTGAGGTGTATCCGGTTCCTCTTCAAGAAGAACCATATCTAACGGATTGAATTCCTCAGTTTCCATAAATTGAAGCAGGGAATCCTTCTGAGCATCCTGTAATTTCGTCAGGGAATCCTCGGATATTTTTTTCACCATTGTATCTGGAACTTCAAAAACCCTGTAATCCTCCACAAAAAAAGCCCTCTGTAAGAAATTTTCATTTTCATATATAACATATTGACCTTGTTTAACAGGTTTAAACCTTGAATAGTAATTACGCCATTCTCTGATTGAAGCTCTTGTTCTTTCATCAAATCGCATTGTGTCAGAGGGAAGTGGAATGCCGATGATGTATTTTCCATTGAGAACATCAATAAGTTTTGGAAACCTTATAAGGTTATCAGGTTGGAACATCACGCTCTCACCAGCTCCTATCAGTTCCTGGTATCTTCTAAGTGGATTGGGATGGTAACCACCAAGGCTCTGTATTTCGTTAATGAAAAGGATACCATCGTTTGACCTCCGATACTGTAAAGGGAAAACACGATAGAGACTATTATCTTTTTCAAGAAAGGAAATGACTTCATCTTTTTTATAATATTCAGAAGGTGGAGGATTTTCTTTCAAGTATTTTTTTCCTATTGTCCATTGGTCTATCAACAAAATAATGAGTAAGCCCGATGTCAGATAAACCACCTTCAACCTCTCCTTAAGAAAGAGAAGGATTAG
Source organism: Candidatus Cloacimonadota bacterium (assembly GCA_004375785.1). Classification (GTDB taxonomy): domain Bacteria; phylum Hydrothermota; class E44-bin80; order E44-bin80; family E44-bin80; genus E44-bin80. The sequence continues at coordinate 11,351 of SOKM01000009.1, forward strand.
AATAAAGCTCAAGATAGAGACGAGCAAAGCCTTTCCTATGCCTTTTATAAAGATGGGATAGTTGTCTGTAAAAGCCTTAAGTTTGGCAGTACTCTGAGGCAGTGTGAGATAAGAAAAATGGGATTTTAGAAACGAAATAAATCCTTCCTGCCCGAGAACAGCAATAAAAGCAAAAACGAGATAAAATCCAACAAAACAAAGAAGAGAAATAATGAGTCTCTTTCTATTTTTCTTTTCAAGAATTCTTTTCATTCCATACGATGCTACAAAAACAGCAGAAAATGTAAAAATATAAAAGATGAGCGTAGGAGCACGGAATTTCTTGATACCGGGTATTATATAATAGGCAATTTTAAAAATGGGTGTATTTTTCCCGAGTGCAAGAAAAAGAGCTGCAAGTCCAATAAAGAAAAAGAATTTAACATTTCTATTTTTGTAACTAAAGAGAATTCCCACAACTAGAAGGAGAAGTGGAAGGATTCCAAAATATTCACTATGCAACTTGAAATAATTTTCACCCCAGTAGTGAGCCAGTATACCTGAATATTCAGGAACAAACAGATCTATCAGCTCTGCCGTTGGCAATGACCAAGATGTGGTATATTCGTATCCCTTTGTCTGACCTCTTGCACCAAAACTTAGATTTTTATATACTGGAAGGAAAGAAATAGAAACAATCATACCAAGAACAATGATGCCTATTATAAAAAGGGAAACTATCTTTAAGACACCTTTCAATTTAGAGGTTTTTCTTTCTCCAAAAAGGAGGAAAACAAAAAAGAAGATAGCAAGACCTGTAGCATAATAAGTCATCTGAAAATGTCCTGCAAGAAAACTGAGTGAGGTTATTCCAGCAAAAAAGATAAAGTAGAAGAACTTTCTTCGTTTCACACCCTTAAGAACAAAAAGAAGCATCAAAGGAAGTAAGGCAACAGAGATAGCCCTACCAAGATGACCTGCATAGGTGGTTGAGATGAGTGAACCTGAAAACATATAACAAATAGCACCTGTAAGGGACGGGAAAAAACCGAGTTTTAATTCCTTTAAGAGAAGATAGATTCCAATGCCTGCGAGAAAGGTATAGATTACAAAAAGAAATGCCCAAACAATATGGATGGGGAAAATGAAAAAAAGAAGTGTTTGTGGTGATAGAAGGTCTCCAAAGAATGCTCCAATAGTAGGACATCCTCCAAAAATATGCGGAAACCACATAGGTATCTCTTTGTGCTCCAGGATATAATTCGTAGTCCAGACCCTTTTTGTATAGCCACCGAGAAGCCAATCTGAACCGTGCATCATTTTTCTTCCAGACAGAAACGGTGCAAAATAGAGCAGAGCAAGAATTAGAATGATAACAAATGGAAGTATAGCAAAAAGTTTGTTCAGCTTTTTTGTATTGAACTTTCTAATTTTAATATGTTTTCTTTCAACCGGTTTTACTTTCTTCTCTGGTTTATGCTTTTTTTTCTTCTTCTTTTTTCCCAACATTCCTCCTTCGATTATCTTTTCATTTTTTCAAATTATACAGATATGAATCAGGAAAGTCAAGAAAAATCAT
>SOKM01000225.1 GCA_004375785.1 Candidatus Cloacimonadota bacterium
CACTAATATCTTTGGTGAGGGCTTTCCACCAAAATTTATCCCTTCATTTTCCTGGGGAGGAAAAAGAACGTTCAGCATCTACAAACTTGAAGACGCGATTGACACCGCAAAAATAGTTATGCAGAGGAGGAGCATTTCAATGACAGATGCCTACAAAAAGATGATGGAAACAATTTTTGAAGAGACGAAGAGAGAAAGAAACTATGGGGCTTAGGATTGCAATAGTAGGAGCAACGGGGCTTGTTGGTGAAAAGATATTAACTGTTCTTGATGAAAGAGATTTTCCAGTAGATAAAATTTTCCTGTTTGCAACGGGAATGGGAAAAACAGAAGAATATTTCAAGAAAGAAAAAATCGAAGTTACACCCTTTGAAGGAACAGAGTTCCCTGAAACCGATGTTGCTTTCTTTTCGGCAGGAACAGACATTCCAAAAAAGTTTGCAAAAGATTTTGTTAATAAGGGTGCGATAGTAATAGACAATAGTCCAGCCTTCAGAGAAGATGAAACAATCCCTCTTATTATCCCTGAGATAAATCCTGAAAAGATTAAAGAGACAAAAGGTATTGTTTCAAATCCCAACTGTTCAACAATTATTATGCTTTTACCTATCTATCCTATCTATAAAAGATGGGGAATAAAAAGAATAATTGTTTCTACCTATCAGTCTGTTTCCGGTGCAGGTAGAGAAGCATTGTTCGACCTTGATAAAAAGAGAAATCCACCCCACTATTTCCCATTCGCTATAGAAAAAAACATCATCCCTCATATAGGGAAACCGCTTGAATCAGGGTTTTCCAGTGAAGAGAGAAAAATGGAGAGCGAATCGAAGAAAATTCTTTCTGATAAAAAAATAAAAATTTCAGCAACCTGTGTAAGACTCCCTGTTAGATTTGGACACTCCATTTCTGTCACTATGGAACTTAAAAGTGAGTTTACATTACAGGCTATAAAAAAGCAACTTCAATTATTCCCCGGTGTGGTTATTTACGATGAGCCTAAAAATGCAAAGTATCCATTTCCTCTCCTTGTTGAAGACAAGGATGAAGTCTTTGTTGGAAGAATAAGGGTTGACCCCGTCTTTAAGAATGGGCTCTCTATGTGGATTGCAGGCGATAATATTAGAAAAGGTGCTGCAACCAATGCGGTTCAAATCGCAGAATTGTTGTTAAGGGGAGAGGGTGTCTAAGTTTCTTCAACTCTTTCATCCTTTTCCTCTGAAGGTAATAGATGGGAAAGGTATATTTCTAACACTTGAGGATGGAAAGGAATATATGGACCTTTTTTCAGGGCTTGGAGTCAATCTATTAGGTTACAACCATCCTGCTCTTTTAGCCGCACTTTCAGAACCTTTCCCAATGCATCTCTCGGCACTCCTGGAACATCCCTTAAAAGAGGAAGTGGCGGGTGACCTTACAAGGCTCACTGGATTTGATAAAGTATTTTTTTCAAATAGTGGAACTGAAGCAATAGAAGGAGCAATCAAATTTATCTGGAAATGGCTGGAGCGGACAGGCAAGAGCACAGAAAGGGTAATTGCATTCAGAGATTCTTTCCATGGTAGAACACTCGGTTCAATGACACTAACAGACCTTCTATCACATCAGGGATTTCCAAAGCTTGATATTAAGACTGTTTTCCTTCCTTTTGGAGACCCGGACATACTTACAAAAGAAATTGAACAGAGCTGCAGTTTTGTTATAATAGAACCTATTCAAGGAGCTGGTGGTGTCAGAATAGCAGAGCCGAAATTCTATAAGATATTATCTATACTACATAGAGAATTAGGTTTTGGGCTTATTGTTGATGAAATACAATCAGGTCTTGGGAGAACCGGATATTTTCTCTCATCGCAACCATTGGGACTTAATCCGGACATTGTAACTATTGCAAAGGGGTTGGGTGGAGGACTGCCTCTCGGGGCTATCCTGTTAAAGGAAAGAATTGCAAATGCCATAAAACCTGGTGACCACGGAACAACAATGGGGGGAAACTATCTTTCCTTACGTTTATCTAAGGTTGTAATAAAAAAGATAAAAGAACTTTTGGAACATGTGAAAAACCTCGATAAGCTGTTGAAAGATATACATATTCCTGAGTTGTTAACGAATCCTGAGATAAAAAATGTCAGACAGGAAGGACTCTTTATTGCTATTGAACTAAGAAAAGATAATGCAGACGACATTAAAGAAATTTTGTTTGAAAAAGGTTATCTTGTGAATAGCATCAGAAAAAAGATTATAAGGCTTCTTCCTCCACTGATAATTTCTATTGAAGAACTTGAAGATGCCGTAAATGCATTAAATGAAGTAATATAGTAGAACACAAGTTTGCAATTGCAATAACATCGTTATTGCACTCCATAAAAAAATTAAAAATCCTTACTGAAGAATCTGAGTAAAAGAACCCTCAGTATTGTATTTAGCATAATCCAGGGTAAGAAAAGAATAAAAAGGAATCTATCAGAAAAAGAATTTCTCTGTTTGACAAAAAACCTTAAAAGCCCTTTTGTATGAAGAGGAATCATCTTTTCCTTTACTTTTGCAGTACTCTTTCCTCTTGTATGAATAACTGAGGCTTCGGGAAAGAAAACAATCCTTCCGCCCTTTTTCTTAACCCTGATACAGAGGTCAACATCATTAAAGAACATTGAAAACCTCTTGTCCATAAATTCATCCTTAAAAAAGGATTTTCTCAAGAATAGTGCAGCTGCCATAGGCTGCTCAACATCTTTTACCTCCTTATAATCAAAATCGGGCATTCTCCATCTATTAAAGATTTTTGAGGAAGCAAAAATCCTTGATAATCCTGTGAGTTCAAAAAATAATATCCTGAAATCTGGAAACCTCCTCAATGATGACTGTATTGTTCTATCAGGATTAAGAAGCAATGGCCCTATGATGATAACTCCCTTACTTTTCTCCATAAAATCAAACATCTTCTTCAAACCACCCTGTAAAACCTTTGTGTCGGGATTGAGTAGAAAGATATACTTACCGCGAGAGTTTTCAAACCCTATATTGTTCCCCTCGGCATAACCTAAATTCTTTTTGTTATATACAACCTTTATCTTGTTATTGTATTGTTTAAGTATCTCTTTTGTCTTATCCTTCGATGCATTATCCACGATGATAATCTCATTTTTTGTAGCATCCTCACCCAATAGAGAATCAAGACACCTCTTGATGTCTTCCTCACTGTTATATGTTACAATAATAATAGAAATATCCATCATCGCTCTACATCTCTTCCGTTTAAGTCACTGTCCCTCTTTAGCCTTTTTATAGATTTTTTCTGTCTCTTTTACCATCTTTTTCGTCTTTTCATTATTTTTACCTCTTTCAAAAATATCATTGCACAGTTGAATAACCTTATCGTATTCCCCTTTTTTGTAATATGCTGTGGCGAGGGAAAGCTTAGTTTGAATAATATTGTAATTGTTACCGGGTTGTTCTTGGATTATATTAAGGAGAAGATATTCATAATTTTCAATCGTTTCATCCCATTCCTCTCTTGCCATATATACCTTGCTGAGTGTCCATCGAAAAGTTCTACCTTGAGGGTACGTATTGACAAGTTCCTTTGCAATCTCTAAAGATTCATCGAGCCTTCCTTCACGCTCTAATAAAATAGCAAGAACATTCTTTGCCATAGGTTGTGAATATTTACTCATAAGTGCAGCCTTTTTTACTTTTTCTATTCCTATATTCTTGTATGTACTCCATAGCGGGAAAGAACCTTTTAAGTATTCATAACTTCCCATAACAAGATAGGCGTCATAGAGTTCAGGTTCTTGTGCAAGGCAAAACTTGATTTCATTAATGGACCTTTCAGCAAAACCGAATGATTTAATATAGTTCCCCTTTTCTATATAAAAAGAGGAGATATACATATTTATTCCACCAATATAAAAATGTGCCCAGGCTTCTTCATCCCCATTTTTGATTCTTAAATTTGCCTTTTCTATTGTCTTATCCGCATAGTAGAAAAAACTGTCAAGCAGTGAATCTGTTACAAAATCTGACATGAATAGTCTGAAAAGTCCAGCGTAAACAAAATAACCAAGAGGGTTGTTCGGGTCAAGCATTATTGCCTTATTTATATAAAATCTTGCATTATCGTAATCCTCAATATAGGATGCATCTAATCCTTTATTGATGTATAAATCCAGACTATCCTGTTGGCTGAAAGAGAATAAAACAAACAATAAAACTGAAAACATTAGCTCTCCCCTATCTCCTTCTTTACTTCGGTTTCTCCTTCTCTAATAATGTAGGATAGTTAATCCCAAACCTGAATTTATAGTAAAATTTTGAAATAAGATAAAGTAAAAACAGTAAAATAAGATACCACGGAAAAAGAATGGCAACAAGAATGATAAAGATATACGAACTTCCCCTCATATACAGAGTAAGGAATTTCCTTTTTTTTCTTAAAAAGACATTGAGCAGAAGCGGCAAAGAGATTAAAGATGTGGTAATTATCAGAAGGTCTTTCAGAAAAAGAGCAGAAAGCAGTGCTAAAATAAGTGTGATAATACTGATTTTCAACATAGCAGCTTTGCCGAATCTAACAGCACTGGTAACTGCACCATCTCTCCTGTCGCCCTCAATATCAAGAATAGTGGAGACTGAAAAGATAGATGCAGTCGCAAAAAAGTAAGGAATTGAAAAGAGTAAGAGCTTCAGAGAAAAATTTGAAGATGTAATCCATCCAATACCAAACGCTAAAGCACCATATCCAATTCCGTTTGAAAAAATATCAATAACGGGCCTACCTTTGAACCTGAAGGGAGAAATTGAGTAAAGAAGACCTATAATTAAGGATAAAAAAAGAAAGAAGGCATATATTAGTCCATAGGAGAAGGTAATAGCAAATGAGACGATAACAAGAATTCCAGATATAGTAAGTGCCAGTTTAATTGAAACAATACCGAGAGGAATTAGAAAAAGTTTTTCATTTAGTCTATCGGATTCCCTGTCCACTATCTGATTTACTATGTAAATGGAACCGAGTAAAAGTGAATAGGCAATAAATGAGAGCCAGAAATGGCTCTCCAATAAAAGTGACTCTTTAATAAATGATGGGACTGCACCTACGGGTAAGCTTTTTGACCTCCATGAGCCTGCAAGGAAAAATGTCCAGACTGGAATGAGCATTGGAGGTCTTATGAGAAAAAACAGGTCAAGTGGATGCAGCCTCAAACTGATCTTTGATTTTTCTTTATTCATTCTCTACATTGAAAGGATTTCTGAAACCTTTTTATAATGTATGTAGCACCTGCGAAGAAATTCACAGTCCTTCCTTTCGTTTTTTCAAAAAGAACAGCCCACTTTCCGTAGAGTGACAATTTTGCCTTGAAATTATCGATCGTATCGAAGATATAGACTCCCTCTCTTTCAATCTCGAAAATATCATCTTCTACCTTAAAAGGATGTGAAAGACAAACACCACCACTATATCCACACTCTCGAGCAATCTGCTTTATTTCACCTGAGTATCTACCAAAGGGATATGAGACAAATTGGACCGAAACACCAAGTTTATCCTCAAGGATTTTTTTGGAAGAGAAGAGTTCTCCCCTTACCTTCTTAAGAGAAATTTTCGTGAGGTCTGGATGAGATTGCGTATGTGAACCTATCTCAAAACCAGCACTGCATAAATATCTCAAATCAGACCAGTCCATATGTAAAAATTTTCTGAAACCAAAGTTGACATCCCATAGATTTTTTTTTCCAACAAAATCCGTAACTACAAAGACAGTTGCCTTAAAAGAAAATTCCTGCATGATAGAAAACGCATTGTTTATCAGGTCTTTATATGCATCATCAAAAGTAATTACGACCTTTCTCCCGCTGTCTTTATCCTTGAGTGAGTCACTCAAGGTAGCAACATTATACTCTCTCTGATACAGAAACCTCATCTGTTCTAAAAACTGAGAGGGCAGCACCCAAGTCACACCCCATTCAAAATTCCTTATAACCTTATGGTATGCAAGGACAGGAATATTTTTAAATCCCCCCATGGTTTACTCTTTTTTCCCCATCGTCTTATAATAAAAATCTTCTATCATTTTAGATACATTTTCCCAGGAATACTGCTTTGCAGATTTTAATCCATTATATATGAGTCTTTTCTCAAACCCTTTATCTTCTGTAATTCTTAAAACTGCATTCGTTATGGCATCCGGTGCTTTTGGAGGTACAAGAATTCCATTGTATCCATCTTTTATTACATTTCTGTACCCTGGAATATTTGATGCTATCACAGGTTTCCCTGAAGCGAGTGCCTCAAGGAGAATTATTCCGAAGGATTCACCTGTATATGCTGGTGAACAGAAGATATCACAGGTAGCAAAATAAGAAGGGAGCATTTCCATAGAGACCTTTCCTTCAAAAAAGACTTTCTTAGACGCACTTTTTGAAAGAAAAGCTTTATAATATTCCTTCATTCGTCCTTCACCAACAACAATCAAACCTGCATCGGGAAACTTTTTGACGATATGATTGAATGAGAAAAAAAGGAATTTTAGCCCCTTTCGCAATTCAAACCTTCCAACAAAGAGTAAAAGAGGAAACATTCCGCTAAATTTTTTTAACCTTTTCTTTTCTGGATTAAATCGTGTTATATCAACACCATTTGGAATAATCGTAAAATTTGCAGAAAGATATTTTGTAATGGAATCTCTTGCTATTTTAGAAACTGCAATAATACCATCTATTTTTTCAATATACCTTTGTAGTGATTTCTTAAAGATAAGGCAGGGAGTGCTTCTATTAAAAGAAGCATGAAAGGTATGGATATTTGTTGAGGATGATGAAGATAAGGAATGGGAATAGAGGTGAAGGAAAGGAACAGGCGGACCATGCACATGCACTATATCAAATTTTTCAATCTTAAAGACTCCCCTTAATCTTGCGCCTATTCCGAGACCTACTGTACTTTTCATGAAAGATTTGTTAGCTGGAATCTGAATAACCCGTCCGATTCTTATTACATCAAGACCGGGTGGAGCACTGTTATCTCCAGCAGAGCCGGTTATGACCTTTACCTGATGTCCCATTTTTTTAAATTCAATCCCGAGATGATATATATGTTCCTGAATACCTCCAACATGAGGATAGTATGCATCACTAACGAACCCTATCTTTAGTTTTTTTCTATTCATCACCCTTTTTAGGCCATTTTTTCTCTATTTCTCTGTCTTAACTACTTTTTCCTGAAAGAGAAACCTTTTTATTTTCTTTGTCGTTGTCTTGGGGAACTCCTCTTCTCTGATGGAAAATGATTTTATCCTTTTATAATCAGCAAGGTTCTTACAGCAATTCTCAATCAATTCCTTGTAAAATGAATTGACCCAGTTTTCGGTCTGCTCAATGGCTTTCTCTTTTGTGAATCTATCAAGGTTTTCCCAGTTAGGATAAACAATTGCATGAACCTCTTCCCTCTTTGTATCAGCATTTATTCTTGCTACGACCAAAACCTCCTCAATAAAATCGTTCATAAGAAGTTCTTCCTCGACCTCTTCTGGATAGATATTTTTCCCCGCTTGCGAAACAATCAGACTCTTTTTCCTTCCGGTTATATAGAGATAGTTTTCTTCATCTACCCTTCCAAGGTCACCCGAATACAACCAACCATCTTTTAAGACATTACGGGTCTCTTCATCGTTTTTGTAATAACCCTGCATTACAATTGGACCTTTAACAGCAATTTCACCAATTCCTTTTTCATCAGGTTCAATAATCTTTATCTCAATCCCTGGTATTGGTGGACCCACAGTTTCGGGTTTTATTTTCTCAATGGGGCTCACATTAGTAATGGGTGATGTTTCAGTCATTCCGTAACCCTGCAGGATATTGAATCCAAATTCACTGAACCCTTTGGATACCCATACCGGAAGTGTTGCACCACCTGAAACGAGCAATCTTAAAGAATTAAGCCCTGCCTTCTTTCGTAAACTCTTAAAAAGAACCCTGGAAGGATTTAAGTGTAACATTTTTTTGATTCCCCTAACAATGGCAAGATTTGTTTTCACAAGTGATTTAATAAGGATTTTCTGTTGAGAGATACCCTTTCTTAAGCCTATGAGCATTTTTTCATAAAGCAGTGGAACACCGAGCATAATTGTTGCCTTTGAATCTTTTATATCTTCAATAATTTCTTTTGATTTAAGACTTCTTGCATAAGTAATCTTTGCTCCGACATAAAGAGGAAAGATGAAACCTGCTGTTGCTTCGAATGTATGATGAAGGGGAAGTATTGATATCAAAGTATCTGTTTCTTTAATGACAATTACCTTACTTGTGGAGAGTGCGTCGAACATTACATTCCTGTGTGTCAGCATTACACCCTTTGATTTACCTGTAGTTCCGGAAGTAAAGATTATAGCAAGTAAATCATCAAGATTAACTTTTTTCTCGTCAATACTCACAGTTCCTTGGGTAATGAGTTCCTCCCCTTTTCTAATAAAATCATTCAGGGAGAAAATCCCTTGAGCATCTTGACTCTCCATAGATATTATTGTTTCAGGCAGACCAGTGCTCTCCTGACATTCTTTGAGTACAGGGATATACTTCGGAGATGCAAAGACAATTTTTGTTTCAGAAATTGACAATATATGACCTATCTCTTTATGTTTTAATTGTGAGTCTATAGGGACAACTACCCCTCCTGCATAAACTATGGCAAGGTAACTTATTGACCATTCCGGTCTATTCTCTCCTATTACACCCGCTCTATCACTTTTCTTAAAACCGATTGAGATAAGGGCAGCTGCTGCTGCACGCACCTTTCCGTAGAGTTCCCTGTAAGTCGTTTTTTCAAACTCTCCTTTTCTTCTCATTTGAAGTGCAACCTTCTCGCCGTAAAGCTCAGCACTTCTTCTCACCATTTCTGCAATGGTAATTATTTCCTCTTGTTTTACAACCTTCTCATCCATCATACTTTCCTTTCTTAAATTCACGCAGGCTAAAGCCTGCGGCTACCTTCTGCATATTCCCTACTATCCTTCGATGGTGTTCTTTTGAAGGATTTCATCAAGGATTCCTAATGAAATCTCCTTTATATTAATGTTTGTGATAAATGAAGGTCCTATACAGGAAGGACAACCAGTGTTACAGGAACAGGATTTTATTTCATCCAGTGCCCTCTGAAGAAGTTCGGGATGGATAGAAAACAGTTCATATGCGAATCCAACACCACCAGGGTAGTTTTCGTATATAAAAATTGTAGGTAAATATAATCTCTTTTTTATTTCATCTATTGCCTGCCTGTCCTTTTTTATAACATCACCCTGGAATGACCATAAACCTTCTTTATCACCGAGATGAACACCAATATCCATTCTTGAACAGAGTAGAAAAAGAGGCGCTATATTCCCGACTATGTATGAAATACCATAGAGTCCATATATAATTGCTTCGTCCGTAAACCCAAGATTTTTTAATCTCTCTCTATTAATCGTAAACCAGTAACATGTTGTGTGCATCTCATTCTCAGGCAGATTAACATCACCAAATCCGATATTTTCAAATGTTGAAAGTTTAATTTTCTTATAGCCTACAACTCTTTTTGTTACACAGACCTCTCCCCAGTTCACTTCATCTTTTGTATCAAAGTTATCGAGCACCTTCACCTTTGTGTACTCTATAGCATCTGTATAGTAATTTACTGTAACCTTTCTTACATAAACCTTTCTCTCAACAAAATCGAGTTTATCAACATGATACTGTTCACCACTGTGGATATAGATTGCCTTCTCATGGAGCAACATTGGGGCGGATGCATAATCGACTTCACCTATACTTCTCGCTTTTCCTCCCGTCCTGTCGACAATAATAAAATTCTCCCCTGGTATGTTTCTCAATCCAAAAGTATCAGCAGGGTATGAATCCTCTGTCCAGAACCACTGGCTTCCACTTTTATGTAAAACCCCCTTCTCCTCAAGGTATGAAAGAACCTCATCGAGTGGTTCCTTACCAAATTGTTCTCCTTCACGAAAAGGCAATTCAAAAGCCGCACACTTTATATGAGCAATAAGAATAAGGAGGTTATCAGGATTTATGAGACCCTTCTCTGGTGATTCTCCGAATAGGTACTGTGGGTGATTAATAAGAAACTGGTTTAGTGGTTCTGAACTTGCAACAAGAATAGCAATGGATGATTTCTCCTTTCTTCCCGCCCTTCCTGCTTGCTGCCAGGTGCTTGCTATCGAACCGGGGTATCCTGCAAGTATGGCACCATCGAGGGAACCTATATCTATTCCGAGTTCAAGTGCATTTGTGCTCACAACAACCCTTGCCTCACCATCCCTGAGAGCTTGCTCTATTTCCCTTCTTTCGTTTGGAAGATAGCCTCCCCTATATCCCCTTATCTTACCAATTATTTTAGGATTTTTTTCAAATTTTTCCTTTAGACGCGAGGTAAGTATTTCGACATTAAGTCTGCTCCTTGCGAAAAGGATTACCTGTATTCTAAGTTTCATTAATTTCTCAGTCGCTAACTGTGCTTCAGATATATAGTTTCTTCTCAGACCCAATTCCCTGTCAACAAGCGGTGGATTCCAGAGTATAAAATATTTCCTTCCCTGTGGTGAACCACTTTTGTTAATTAATTCAACCTCTTCTTCTATAAGTCTTCCTGCAAGTTCTGCAGGATTCGCAATAGTTGCTGATGAAAGAATGAACTGTGGACTTGAGCCGTAATGCCGAGAAATTCTTTTCAACCTTCGTATAACATTGGCGACCTGACTTCCAAAAATACCTCTATAGTTGTGAAGTTCATCTATTACAATAAACCGAAGATTAGAGAACAACCCATTCCATTTTGTATGGTGTGGAAGAATTGCTTTGTGCAGCATATCAGGATTGGAGAGGACTATCCTTGATTTTTCTCTCACGCTTTTCCTTATATCCTTCGGAGTGTCGCCATCGTATGTAAATGATGCTATACCCTTTTTTAGAGCGTTAAGTAATCGCTCAAGCCCTTCAAGCTGGTCGTAGGAAAGGGCTTTTGTAGGAAAAAGGTAGAGCGCCCGTGCGGTCTCATCTTTCAGAATCGCATTTATTACGGGAATGTTGTAACATAGTGTTTTGCCTGAAGCAGTCGGTGTGACAATAACGACGTTTTTCCCCTCTTTAAGCAGAGAGTACGATTTTACCTGGTGACTGTATAACTGTTCAATCCCTGAATTCCTCAGCGCTAAAGAAAGTGTTTCATCCAAATCAGAAGGAAAATCAAAAAACTCTGCTTCTTTTTCTTTTATTACTTCAATATGAGAAACCCGCATGTTTAATTGCGGGTCCCGGGAGATTGTGTCGATAAAATTATCTATTTCTGTGTAGTTTTGCATTATTAGTTGGAAATGATTATATCAAAATATCAAATGATGTCAAGATTTTTTTTCACAAACAATCAATAAATCCCCTCTTAATAGAGGGGATTTATGACGGGGTGTATAACTTAGCGAAAGACCTCACTCCACTTCACTTTTGCTGTAGAGAACATAAGGATTGCAAGGGTAATTATTGAGCCTATTGTTATGATTAAACCTGTCCATCCTGGAAAGAAGAATGCATAAGAAAAAAGGATAAGAAAGATTAATTCTGATAAACCTGCAACTAAAAAGGCAAATCTTGCATTGACTGCAATCCACAAATATGGAATTACAAGGAGTAGAACAACGACCGCTGAGATCCAGAATGTCCAATGAATGGTTATGTGGTCTACGAGATAGGCATAAAGAAGATGGAATGAAAAGAATGAAGCGCTGAGGAAGAAGAAATGCATTGGATGAAGATTTATCTTTCTTACGCTTCCAAATATAAGAAGTGTGGTCAGGAAAAAAAGAAGGGGTATTGGTGCGAAGAAACTGATTCTGCTTGCAAGAGGGCCCGGGTTCATCTTTTTGGGCATCTCTATACCAATATTGTATCCCGTCACAAGGTCCTTGTATTTCCATGAAAATTCCCAACCATCAGGAATTTTTTCTTTTTCTGTAGGAGAAATTGTTCCAGTGGCAAAATCAGGGTTATCGAAATTGGTTTTTGATGTGAGAATGAAATTTTTTACACTTGTTACACCATCACCAAACATATATTTCCAACTGTTAAGCCCCTGTGAATTATAAGTAATTTTCAATTTTTTTTCTTCCCTGGGTCCTAAATGGATGGGAACAGAAATGCAGGTACCTATTTTCCCCTGCGAGTCAAATTCATTTCCATCTAAAAATATCTTAAAATTGTCATAGATTGCACCACTTGCAGGAAACTGAAATTCACAGAATCCCTGTAACGGACTATCACCGTAATTCTTGAAAACATATCGACCATCAAAAACCACCTTATAGGTACTGAACCAGACGAGTCCTTTCCTTCTATAATCCAGAAAGAAATCGACATCAATTGTTGAATGTTCCGGCTCATAGAAATGAGACCTCTTAACATCTACAAAAAATGCCTTACCTGTTTCCTCATTTACTCTTTTCTCTTTCTCAAAGGTATAATAAACGAATGATGGTGCTCGTTGCACATGTTCGGAACCCCATAATTCAGCTACCTTCCCGGTTAGTATGTCATCTGCATGTCTTGTTCTTTGAACAAGACTCACACCGAGTATCATCCATCCAATCATAGTTGCAATAAAAATACCAATAACCGCAAAAACTCTCCATACAGTCATCATCCCTCCTTATTTAGTTAACAGTCCATGGTTTAAACATTGTCATTGCGAGTGCTCCTTCTTCTTGGTAGCCGCAGGCTTTAGCCTGCGAAAGTATGTCATTACGTGTATTCTCTCGTTCCCACTTTCGAAACAATCTTATTATTACAGCGAAGCGTTTTCTTACAGCATTTGCGTTTGTTTACAGCAAAGCGTCTAATCAACAGTGTAACATTTGTTTACAGCGAA